>NZ_JAOECR010000003.1:0-177129 GCF_029836955.1 Stenotrophomonas sp. GD04054
TGCTGTTGCTGTTGATCTTGATATTGATTTCGAAGCAGTCGCGGCCGCAGGCCGCGCGGAACACTCACAGATGCCGCAGTTCCTGCTTCAGCGTCGCCACGCAGCGGCGGCTGACTTCCAGCGGTTGCTTGCCATGGCGCAACATCGCCTGCACCTGCCCACCCGTGCCACGACGCAGCTCCACCAGCTCATGGCGCGCCACCAGGCAGTTGCGATGGATGCGGATGAAGCGGCTGGCGAACTCTTCTTCCAGCGACTTCAACGACTCCTCGATCAGGTCCTCGCCGCGCGCGTGGTGCACCACCACGTACTTCTCTTCGGCCTGCAGGTAATGGATGTCGTCCAGCGGAATCAAGCGCAGGCTGCCGCGCAGGCGCGCGCACAGCATGCTGCGCGCCTGCTGCCCGCGGTGGTCCTGTGGCTGGCCATCACGGCCGGCCAGGAACGTGCGCGCGCGCGCGATGGCCGCGGCCAGACGCTCGGCACGTACCGGCTTCATCAGGTAATCAATCGCGGCCGCCTCGAACGCCGACAGCGCATGCGCATCGTAAGCGGTGCAGAACACCACCGCCGGCCGTGGCTCGAAGCTGGCCAGGTGGCGGGCGGCTTCCAGGCCATCCAGCCCGGGCATGGCGATATCCAGCAGGACCAGGTCCGGCTGCAGCTCCGCGCACGCGTGCAGGGCCTGCTCGCCGTTGCCGGCCTCGGCCACCACATCCACGCCGTCCTGCGCGGCCAAAAGGCTGCGCAGGCGCTCACGCGCCAGCGGTTCGTCATCGGCGATGACTACCCTCACGATCGCTCCCTCACTGGATCGGCACTGTCACCTGGCAGGCATAGTAGCCCTCGCTCCAGCCAGCCGTCATCCGCGCGGCGCTGCCGAAGCGCCAGGCCAGCCGATGGCCGATGCTGTGCTGGGCATGGCCGGCACCGCGCGCCAGGGCCAGCCCGGGGGCCTGCGGGTCGGGCGCCGGATTGCGCACGCAGATCTGCAGTTCATTGCCCTGGCGCATCAGCTGCAGCTCGATGGTGCCACCCTCGGGCAGCCGCGAGATGCCATGCAGCACGGCGTTCTCCACCAGCGGCTGCAGTACCAGGCGAGGCAGGGGAAGATCCCAGGGCAGCGGTTCGTCGCGCTGCCAGCGCACCTGCAGGCGCTCGCCCAGGCGCAGTGATTCGATCGACAGGTAGCGCTCGGCCAGCTCGCATTCGTCACGCAGGGTGGAATCACCCTCGCCCGCCCCCAGCGCGGCACGGAACAGATCGGACAGGTCCAGCACCGCACGCTCGGCCACGACCGGGTCGCGATGCAGCAGGCTGGCGATCAGGTTCATGCTGTTGAACAGGAAGTGCGGGCGGATCCGCGCCTGCAGGGCATCGGCCTGTGCGCGTGCGTTGGCCTGTACCTGCGCGGCCCAGCGATCACTCACATAGAAGTAGCGCAGGGCCAAGGCAGTGATCAGCGCCGTCGTCGCCGCGCTGCCCAGCGTGAAGCGCCAGAAGCTGATGCCGCGGGCGAAGCTGTCGCCAAGCACCGCGTACAGGGCATGCACGATGCCCGCGCAGACCACCGCGATCAGCGTCGCCAGTGCGATGGCCGAGACCGCCCCCAGAACCTGTGGCAACCTCGACAACGCGTTCCGCAGCAGGCACAGGCTGGCCGTTACGGCCAGCGCCAGCCACAACGCGAAACCACTGGCCGACAGCAGTTCGCCCACAGTCCAGTGGCGGCTGCCATCCGGGGCCAGGGCCAGCACCACCACCACCAGTTCGGCCAGGCCGAGCATCGCCGCCAGCCGCGGCAGGCGGCACAGTTCCGGCATCCAGGGCGGGGCGCTGGCCGGCGGCATGGGTCAGGCAGCGCCCAGGCGTTCCTGCAACCAGTCACCCAGCGCCTGGATCTCTTCGGCGCAGACCTGGTGGGCCATCGGGTAACTGTGCCATTCCACCTCCAGGCCCAGCGCCTGCAGTGCCTGCGCACTGTGTGCGGCCACCGCCTGCGGAATCACCGGATCGCTGCTGCCATGGGCCATGAACACCGGCACCTGCACGGCGCCTTCAGCGCGCTTTGCGCCGTCGGCTTCGGGCAGGTAGGTGGACAGCGCGATCAGGCCGGCCAGCGGCGCAGTGCGTGACAGCGCGGCGGTCAGGATGATCGCGCCCCCCTGCGAGAAACCGGCCAGGAAGATCTTCTCCGGCGCGATGCCACGCTCGATCTCGCGCGCGATCAGCGCATCCAGCTGCACCACCGATTCATGCACGCCCACCATGTCGGCGCGCGAACGGAAATCCATGCCGACGATGTCGTACCAGCCGCGCATCGGCACGCCGTTGTTGATCGTGATCGGCCGCACCGGTGCATGCGGGAACACGAAGCGCAGCGCCGGCCAATGCGGACGCACCAGCTCCGGCACGATCGGCGCGAAGTCGTGGCCATCGGCACCGAGGCCGTGCAGCCAGATCACCGACCACTGCGGCGAGGCGCCGGTCTCCTGTTCCACCGTTTGCAGCATGATGCGGCTCCTTCAAGTTCGAGCCGCATTATGCCGCTGCCGCGGGACGATCAGTACAGCGGCGGTTGTTCGGCCGCTTCCCGGCGCAGCTGCGCGGCGCGTACCAGCACCGGCGGCGGGATGTTCTCCTCGGGGATATCAAGCAGGCCAAGACGGTGCAGGAAGGCACCGGGGCCACGCGAAGACGTCAGTGCCACCACCGGTACCGCCAGCACCATGCCGATCACCACCGGCGCCATCCACGCGGCCAGCGATGGCGACACCGCCCAGGCCAGCATGCCCATGAAGGCGCCGAACACCCCCAGCCCACCGTAGCCACGGATCAGCGCCAGCCACGAAATGCCACCATCGTCACGCTGCTGCGCGTCCCACCCCGAATCGCGGCCGGACAGCACTTCGGCCACGCCGCGCGACTGCACGTACATCACCACCGGCGCCATCAGCGCGGCCAATACGGTTTCCACCAGCATCGAGACGAACGCGCGCAGGGCACCGCCACACCCCCGGCGGTCGACCGGGTCCAGCAGCATCGCCAGGTAACCCAGCACCTTGGGCAGCAGCAGCACCGCCATGGTCGCCGCGAACAGGCGCACCACCTGTTCCTCGTCCTGGGCCCGCCAGTACACGCTGGGCGACAGGTGCAGCAGCGCGTTGAAATCGATGCCTTCCTGGAACAGCGGGATGGCGATGCCGATCAGCATCAGCATCGCCCACATCGGCGCGGTGAAGTAATGACCGATGCCGATCAGCATGTGCATGCGGCTGATCCAGTGCAGGCCACGGCTGCCGACCACCTTGCCGTGCTGCAGGTTGCCCTGGCACCAGCGGCGGTCGCGCACCAGCAGGTCGGTCAGGGTCGGCGGACCTTCTTCATAGCTGCCGCCCAGGTACGGCACCATGTGCGCGGCCCAGCCCCCCCGACGCATCAGTGCCGCTTCGACGAAGTCATGACTGAGCACGTGGCCACCGAACGGCTTGCGCCCCGGCAGCGCCGGCAGCCCGGCCTGATCGGCGAAGGCGCGGGTGCGGATGATGGCGTTGTGGCCCCAGTAATTGCTCTCGGCACCGTGCCACCAGGCCACGCCACGGGCGATCACCGGACCGTACACACGGCCGCCGAACTGCTGCATGCGCGCGAACAGGGTGCGCCCGCCGATCACCGACGGCAGGGTCTGGATCAGACCGACATCGGCGTTGTGCTCCATGCCCGCTACCAGGCGCACGATGCTGTCGCCGGTCATCAGGCTGTCGGCGTCCAGGATCAGCATCTGCGGGTAGGCGCCGCCGAAGCGGCGGACCCAGTCGGCGATGTTGCCGGCCTTGCGCCCGCTGTTGTCGCCACGGCGGCGGTAGAACAGCCGCGCCTGGCCATCGGGCACGCGCTCGCGCAGTTCGGCGAACACCTGCTCCTCGGCCCGCGCGATGTCTTCGCGCCGGGTATCACTGAGCACGAAGAAGTCGAACCGGTCGAGCTGGCCGGTGGCGGCCACCGACTCGTAAATCGCCTGCAGGCCGGCCAGCAGCCGGCGCGGATCTTCGTTGTAGGTCGGCATCAGCAGCGCGGTGCGGCTGTGCACTGTCGGCAGTGGCTTGTCCGGGTCGATGCCGAGGCGATACCCCCGGTCGAACACGGCAGTCAGGAAGCCGGCCACGGCGCTGGCGAAAGACAGCGCGATCCAGGCGAACAGGCCGACAAACAGCACCAGCAGGCAGGCCTCGAGCACGCTGATGCCATTGGCCGACAGCACCCGCCACATCATCCGGGTAGCGATGGCGGTCATCGCCAGCGTGCCGCCGAAGATATAGAACCGGCGCAGGCCGATCAGCCGCGGCGAGGTGCGGTGGCGGCGAACCTTCAGCTGGCCTTCGCGCAGGGTCTGCTCAGGCATCTGCAACGGCGATTCGGCCGGCAGCAGCGTCCAGCCGGCATCAAGCCGGGACGTATCTGCTTCCGCATGGATGGTCTGCACCTCCATTGCCGCCTACTCCGCGCAGTCGGCACGGCCGGCCATCCCGGCCGGGCTGCATGCACCAAGGTTCCCGGCGCGCTTTCCCGGCGCCCGCACTTGTCCTGGCTGCGTCGGCGTCACGCCACGCAGTCGCTGTCTGTCACTACCGGAACCCACACGATCTCCAACGGGGCGGAATCGAAAATGCGGCTCAGTCTAGGGCGCCGGATGTAAGCCGAGTGCGAAGGTCTACGCCGGGATTTGTCCCCATTCAGCAAACAGCAGGCGAGTGCCGGGGCAGGGGATGTTGGGGGACTTAGAGATTGAGAACGGGGAAAAAACGGGATGAAACGGGATGAAATGGGACGAAAGCCCCGCGCGACAAGCGTTTCACCCGCCGAGTGACATCTATTGATAGATAGAGCTCGGTTTGCGAAACCAGCCTCATCTGACCCGATTGGACACCAGAAATGCAAAACGGCCGCCATCACTGGCGGCCGTTTGATTTGTGTTTAAAGGGGCTTCAACGGGCTGGCGGTCCATCGGGCGGATCGCAGATGTTCTGCAGGCAATCCTCCAGGCCCTTGAGCCTGACCAGCACCTGGTCGAGCTGCTCCTGGCTCAGATATTTGAGGGAAGGAACGCCGAGGCGGAACAGATCCCGTTCCACTTCCCGCTGCCAACCATAGCGGGCGGCGAGATCCTGGATCTCATAGCGCGCGCGAGCGCGACGCAGATGCACTGGCATTGCCAGCACGGGGTCTGAAAGCCTTGTCTCCCAATGATTCCGAGGGATCGCGTCCCGCAGAATCGCCCTCAATCTACCTACCAGTTGCCGCTGTTCCTGCATCCTTTGCCCCTGTAACGATCATCCCGACTGTCTGCCGGGCAAACGGCCTTACGTCCGCTTCCGGCAGTCCCTTTTCCAGCAGCTGAGCCAGCAGAACAAGCGCCTCGCCATACTGGGCCGGGGCCAGTACAGCATCCGCGTCATCAAGCGCCTCCTGGAGCAGTTGCGCGGCGATCTTCACAGACGACTGGCTCACTACCTGAGACTGCCGCAAGTCATTGTTTTGACGCGAAATCGTGCCGGAATCCAGGCGTTCATCGCCCGAGCCTGTCAGCAGCCAATTGGCGTTCCAGCCCTGCTGCACCAGCGCAGCCAAGCACTCCGCTCCAATCTCTCTTAGGCCGCGCTCAAAGCGCCCATAGGTGTTCTTTGACACCCCGATCAGGGTGGCCATCTCCCCTTGCGTCCTCGACCCCCGAACGGTGGTCAGACGCGCACCTATCGACACCCATTCGGGTTTCGCTCTTTCCTCGCCGGAAGTGCGAATCAAGTTCTCTGCGTGATTCATCGTTTCGCACTTCCCGTAAGTATTTGTTTCATAAAGACAGAATCCCGAAAACACCCATTTGTGTCGTCGCCGACCAAGTGCGAAACACGTTTGGGTGTTGACAAGCACCCAAATGGGTTTAGCATCTGCCCCGTAGTCATCGCTCAAATGACAGGTACGAAATGTCAGCAACGAATACCCCGAGAAAAGCCAGTCCCGCTAAGGACTGGCATGCCGCCGACATCGTAGCGGCGCTGCATCGCAAGGAAATCTCTCTGCGGCAGATCGCGCTACTGAATGGCTACACCAACGGGGCGAGCCTGAATCCCGCTCTCCGTCGGCCGTACCCCCAAGCCGAGGCCCTGATTGCAGAGGCACTCGGAATGGAACCCCAGGCCATCTGGCCCAGCCGGTACGGCGCCGACGGTAAGCCGAACCGTGGCCCAGGAGGCCGCAAACCGCTGCTGCCCCCCGATGCAAAGCCTAGCAGCCTGCGGACAGGCCGCAATCCACAAATTGGCGCCCCGCAATGAACAGCGCCTCTATCTACCGCTTCCCCCCGGCGCACAGGCGCCCCCACCGAGCAGGAGACGCAAGGATGAATCGTCAGCCCAGCCAGCCCTATGACTTCTTCTTGACCCCACGCCCCTCGGCGCCGGTCAACGGCACCATGGATTACCGCAAGTCCGTCAGCATGCTGGTCGGCCAGATGCTGGAGGCCGCGCACGCTGCAGGCCTGGACCGGCATGAAGTGGCCGCACGCGCCAGTCGCCTGACTGGCCAGAACGTATCCAAGGCGATGCTCGACGGCTACACCGCGCCCAGCCGCGAGACGTTCAACATTCCGCTGTGGGTTGCCCCCGTGCTGGAAGTGATCTGCGGCGGGACGCTACTCGCCGAGTGGCAGGCCCAGGTTATCGGTGGCCAGCTGTTGCTGGGCGCCGAAACCTTGGACGTTGAAATCGGTCGCGCCCACCGTGAGCGTGTCGTCGCAAGCCAGCGCCTACGCCAGCTGCACCGCCTGAGCGTGAGGGCATCCTAATGGCGGACGGCAACATGTCCCCCCGTTCGATGCTGGACCTGGCCACCTTGGCCAGCAGCCTGGGCAAGACCAAGCGAGCCGTCGAGATTCGCGCAAAGCGCGAAGGCTGGGCGTTTGAGGAAAAGGCCACTCGCGGTGGTCGTCGCCGACTGTATGCCGTTGATGCGCTACCGCCAGACGTACAGGCCGCAGCAGTCATCGCCGGTCAGGTCAGCGAGACGCCGCAGCGGGCCGTGGCGGTTCGCCAGGCCAACGTCGATTCCATCGCGTCCGCGTGGAAGCGCTACGAGGCCGTCCCGCAGCATTTGAAGGACGAGGCTGCACGCCGCCTGCGCGCCCTGCAGGCCGTTGAGGCGCTGCAGGCTGCCGGCCATCCGCTGATGGCAGCGCGTCAGATCGTCGCCAGCCAGATGCAGCGCGACCAGGTCGGCGGCGTGAGCGTGGCCAGCCTGGGCCGCTGGGCCGCGCTGGTGGCCAAAGCCGAGAAGCAGCACCGCCTGGCGCTGTTGGTGCCGGCATACGCCGCGACCAAGGCCAAGGCCGAGATTCACGCCGAGGCTTGGGATCTGTTCAAGGCCGACTATCTGCGGGTCGAGGCTCCGAGCGCGCAAAGCTGCTATGACCGGCTGCAGCGCATCGCCGCCACCAAGGATTGGCCCGCACTTCCTTGTGCCAAGACGTTCATCCGCCGTGTTGAGGCAGAACTGCCGCGCGCCGTCCTGGTGATGGCCCGCCAAGGCCAGGAACGGTTCAATCAGACGTTCCCGGCCCAGGAGCGCGACCGCAGCGTGTTCCACGCGCTGGAGGCAGTGAACAGCGACGGTCACAAATTCGACGTGTTCGCACGTTGGCCGGACGGCACGGTTGCGCGCCCCATCATGGTGGGCGTCCAGGATCTCTACAGCGGCAAACTGCTGGGCTACCGCATCGCCGAAACCGAGTCGTCGGACCTTGCGCGCTTCGCGTTCCGTGACGTGATCGAGCGCTATGGCATTCCCGGCAAGGTCTGGCTGGACAACGGTCGCGGCTTCGCATCCAAGATGCTGACCGGCGGCACCGCAAATCGCTTCCGATTCAAGGTGAAAGAAGACGATCCGACCGGCCTCCTGACGGCAATGGGCTGCGAGATCCACTGGGCGACGCCATATCACGGCCAGGCCAAGCCCATCGAGCGCGCCTGGCGTGACCTGTGCGACCGCGTTGCCAAGCACCCGGCATTCGCCGGCGCCTACACGGGTAACAAGCCCGACGCAAAGCCCGAGAACTACGGCAGCAAGGCCATTCCGCTGGATGAGTTCGTGCGTGTCCTGAATGAGGAAATCGCGGCCCACAACGCTCGCGAGGGCCGGCGCACTCGCACCGCTGCAGGCCGGAGCTTTGATTCCGCGTTTGAGTCCAGCTATGCGCAGTCCACGATCCGCAAGGCATCGCCTGAGCAGTTGCGGGAAATGCTCCTGCCCACGGACGTGGTCACCTGTGACCGCCGTGATAGCAGCGTTCGCCTGTCCGGCAATCGGTACTGGAGCGACGCCATCGCCCCGTTTGCAGGTCAGAAGGTGATGCTTCGCTTTGATCCCGAGCATCTGCACCAGGCTGTGCATGCGTACACCTTGGCCAACGTCTACATCGGCCAACTGGACTGCATCGCCGCCGTTGGCTTCGCCGATACAGGCGCCGCCCGCGAACACGCCAGGGCGAAGAAGCAATACCGCCAGGCAACACGCAAGCAGCTGGACGCGGAGCGCCGGATGGAAGCGGCCAGCGTGGCCAACCAGCTGCCGTCGCCGATGCCCGAATCGCTGCCGCCTGCAGGCGTGATCGCGCCGCTGTTCGGTCGTCGGCAGCCGCCGCGTGTACAGGAAGCCGAGCCCGCCGAACGGCTGCGCACCGGCACTGACGACAACGAAAGCGCGTTCGTGTCGCTGATGGATCGCATGCAGGCCCAGCAGCGCCGGAACAGCCTGTGGACCACGCCTGACGGGGAGGCCTGATGCAAAGCAACCCAGCCACCGGCTACCAGCGTCGGCAGGCCTACCTCCAGCGCATTCGCAATGAAGGTTCGCACCCACTTCGCCACCAGGCACAAGCCCGTTTCAGATCCGGCGTAGACACCCGGACCAACCCGAAAGCAACAGCAGCAGGCGGTGGCATCGCCCGCCGCAGATCGAAGCTTGCCGCCCTCAAACGTCCGCCCCTTCCACCCGTTGCCCCGCTGCACCCGCACCAATCCAAGGAACCCAACACGATGAATCTGGCCGTCACCCCGATCACCCCCGAAGAACTGTCACCGGAGCAGCTCGCCGATCTGCGCGACCGTCTGCGTATCACCCTGGAAGAAGACAAGAACCTGAGCCAGGCCCGCTTGGCAAAGGAATCGGACATCAGCAGCGCCACGCTGTCGCAGTTCTTGGGCGGCACCTATGCGGGCAACCAGCAAAACGTGGCTCGCAAGCTGGCCGGTTGGCTCAATGTCCGCGATGAGCGCATCAGCAGCGGCAAGCTGCCCGAGGGGCCCGAGTTCGTCACCACGCCCACCAGCGAGAAGCTGCGCGCCGTGCTGCAGTACGCCCACATGGCTGGCGACATCGCAGTGATCGCTGGCGGTGCAGGCCTGGGCAAGACCGTCACGAACAAGCGCTATGCAGCCGTGAGCCCGAACGTCTGGCACGTCGAGTTGACCCCGGCCACGGGTGGCGTCCTTACCTGCCTGCAGGAAATTGCCGCAGTCATGGGCCTGCGCGACCTGGTCAACTCCGCCGCCTACATCCAGCGGGCCATCTTCCAGAAGGTGCGCAACACCAGCGGCCTGCTGATCTTGGATGAAGCACAGCATCTGACCGTGCAGGCGCTGGACATGGTCCGTGCCATCAACGATCAGACCAGCATCGGCCTTGTGCTGTGTGGCAATGATCGTGTCATCACGCAGATGACGGGCGGCAATCGCGCTCCGTTCCTTGATCGCCTGTATAGCCGGGTCGGCAAGCGACTGGTCATTCACAAGGTGGTCAAGGGTGACGCCGACGCGATCATTGACGCCTGGAACATCGCCGATGCCGGTTGCCGCGATCAGATCCGGCAGATCGCCGACCTTCCGGGCGCACTCCGCGTCCTGAATAAGGTGTTGCGCCTTGCCTCGATCTACTCACAGGCGAAGAACGAGCGGATCTGCTGCGAGTCCATCCGCTACGCGGCCAAAGAACTGGGCGTGCTGGTGTGACCACGTCCATTTCCCATCTCACGGCCGACCTGGTGTCGGCTGTGGGCGGCATCGCCAGGCTGGCATCACCGGATGCACTTCCGGCGCGCTGCCTGATCGTCCAGCGCTGCTATGCGCTGGCCACCCCATTCGATTCGCTGACCATCGGCCAGTTGCTGCAGTGGAGCAATGAAGCCATCGCAAGCGCCGCTCAAACGGCACCAATCGACAACCAGGAGCGTCTCCCGTGACCACCACCGACAAGAACCGCACCGCCATCCAGCACCAGCTGACCGCCGCGCTGGAGGCCATCAATGCCCTGGCCGACAAGGGACTCACGGCTCGTTCCGTCTCGATCACTGGCGCTCGGCCCGTGATCGTGATCGACCGCCCGCGCGGCGATTCGCTGGTGGGCGCCCAGCACATCCGCGAGCGCAAGGGCCAGCTGGTGACCCGCACGAAGATGGCGACCCCATTCCACGGCTGCCAAGTGGAGTGGGACGTGTGCCAATCCACCCCCACCAGTGGGCTGCATTGAGCAAGACACCATGACGAAGCATGTTCCGTTCCCCAAGTCGCTGCAGCAGCTGCTGCAGCGAATCCTGGAGGCAATCGACCAGGCAGGTGGCTGCATGACGCGCGTCCAGCTGGCCACCACCCTGCACGATGCGCGCCCGCTGGACATCGACGACACCTTGGAGGAGCTGATCGACCGCAACCAGGTCGAACGCCAAGGCAATGATCCGCAGATGCTCTGGCTGGTCCGTGGCTCCACGGGCACCGAGTTTGCTGCCGTGCCGGAGCCCACGCCGGCCGGTTGCGAGCGGTCACTGCACAACGCCCGAGCGCTCGCCGTGGATCGACGCCTGGAAGCCATTGCCCAGGACGTTCTGGACACGGCACTGGATGCCCGCGCTGCCGGGCTGCCAGCGCCCCTGGTGCGACTGCTGATGCAGTGCGATGGCGCCCTCAGCGAAGCCCGTAACCACCTCACCCCGTGATGAACAAGGAAATCTCACCCATGCAAGCGAACGCGATTCCCGAAGGCTACCGACAAGACGCCAAGGGGCACCTGGTCCCGGAACAGCACATCAAGGAGATCGACAAGCTGCGCGATGAGCTGGTGCAGGAGCTCGCTGAGCGTGCTCAGGATCTGCACAAGCGCATGGCCGACTTCAAGCGCCATGCCTTCAACAGCATTGCCGCGTTCGTGTCCCTCAGCGCAGAGCAGTACCGCGTCCACATCGGTGGCAAGAAGGGCAACGTCACGCTGGTGGCCTACGATGGCCGATACAAGGTGATCCGCCAATTCCAGGAGACGATCAAGTTTGACGAACGTCTGCTCGCTGCCAAGGCACTCATCGACCAGTGTCTGGCAGAGTGGACCGAAGGCGCACGCACCGAGATCCGCACCATCATCAACGATGCGTTCCGTGTCGATCAGCAGGGCAACATCCGCACCGGGCAGGTGCTGCAGCTGCGGCGCCTGGAGATTGACGATCCGCGCTGGCAGGAAGCCATGCGCGCCATCGGTGAAGCCGTCCAGGTCATGGGCAGTAAGTCCTACGTCCGCTTGTACCAGCGGGACAAGGATGGCGCCTATCAGCCCATCACCCTGGACCTGTCGGCGGTGGCACTGTGACCGCGCGCATTCCTGCCGACCTCGCCGAGCTGGCACTCGCCGTGGCCGATGCGACCGTGCGCGCCGACATCGAGCTGTTTGCCCGCCAGCAGGACATCGAAGGCCTGATGTTCTATGACCTGAGCTGTGCCGATGATCCACGTTCACCGGAGGCCATGGGCTACATCCAGCGGGCAGCCGCCTACATCGAGGCACGCGGCGACGTGTTTCCCTGGCGCCTGGTGCGCCACATCAGCGCCCCGACCCTCGTTTGCTTCCGCGATAAGGACCCTCGCGATGTCAGCGCATAAGAAATCACCACTGAGCAAAGAACAGTGGGCGCAAGTCGAGAAGGCACTTGCGACGCCCTACGGCGGTGACGTGGAACTGATCGCTGATGAACACCGGCTGGTGATCCAGGTCCAGCAGATCAAGACGCTGCGATACGCGGTTGTCGTGTTCGTTGATGGGAAGATAAAGCAGGAGTACATGCAGGAAAGCAGCCCCATCGGCGCCAAGTTCTACCGCCCCTCTAAAATCTGCATCTATAGCAGGGCTCAGCAAGCGCGGATGGTCAAGAGCCTGGGCAAGCGTCGCACTGCCGCTATGGTCAAGCAGGGAACGGGAACGTTCTACGATCCCGGCTGGCCTTCGGCAGCTGCCCTGCGCCGTCACCTCAACCGCACCTGCACAAGCATCGAGCTGATCCGCGCTGGATGGTCAGCACGGGTGCCGGAGGGTCACCTATGAAGCCTGCAACCGACCCGCTGCGCCGCGCGCAGATCGCCAAGATCAAGGTTGCGCAGAAGGAGCTCGGCATGGATGAAGCGGGTTATCGCGCGCTCTTGCAGCGCGTGACCGGCAAGCAGTCATCCACGCAGATGTCGCCGAGCGAGCGCGATGCGGTGCTGGCTGAGCTGACCCGGCTTGGCTGGAAGGCCAAGCCGGGCAAGCCTCACCCGGACCGCCCGAAGAACACCGACCAGGTGCCGATGCTGCGAAAGGTGGAGGCACTGCTGGCCAGCGCCAAACGCCCCTGGAGCTACGCGCACGCAATGTCAGTGCGCATGTTTCAGGTGGACCGCCTGGAGTTTCTCAAGCATGACCAGCTGCACAGCCTGATTGCTGCGCTACAGATCGACTGCAACCGGAGGGAAGGATGAGCAATACCGTAAGCGACGCCGAGCGGGAACAGGAGCGGGAGAAGGCCACCGGCGAAGCCCTGCGCGTAACCTTCGAGCGTATCAAGACGCTCCCGCCGACGCAGGTGATTCAGTATCTGACCAGCGTTGCGCTGGTCGGAATCGAACTGCTGCGCGCCAATGGACGAGAGGATGCGTATGTAAGGGAGCTTCTGGAGGGAGCCCTGGCCGCCCTGGATGCCCCGCCCATCTTCACGTTGAAGGATCTGCGGACGCACCAATGAGAGCCACATGTCCCGATTGTGGCTGCCAGGGCCACATCAATGCGTTTCTCCTGGAGGAGGAAGGCAAGCGCCTGGCGGTTGCTGTGGCGGCAATGCCGCCCGAGCTTGGCCGAGCAGTGCTGGCCTATCTGGGCCTGTTCAAACCGGCCAAACAGGGCCTGCGAATGGGGCGCGCGGTGAAGCTCGCCCAGGAAGTGGCCGAACTCGTCGCCTCTGGCACGGTCTGCAAGGACGAACGCGGCGGCATCCGCCGCCCGGCGCAGGTTCGTCACTGGGTGGCAGGCATCGATCAAATGCTGGTGGCACGACCGAACCTGACCCTCCCGCTGGAGTCGCACGGCTACCTGCGTGCGGTCGTGTTCGGCTTGGCCGACCAGGCCGATGCAGCCGCTGAGCGTGAACGAGAAGAACACGCCCGCGCAGGCCGGCACCTGGGCACCACGGCACGCGTCAATCCTGGTGCTGGCGAATCCAGGCTGGATCAGCGCTTGGCCTGGATCAGCCAGATGGTGTCGCTGGGCCAGATGTCCGACGACGATGCCGAGCGCGAGCGCGCAGAGGCGCGCGAGAAGTACGGAGAACACTGATGATCGAGCAACGCGATTGGGTCGGAACACCGGACGCCGATGCAGCCGCCGAGCTGATCGCGGCCGCACCGCTGGATCTGACCGAAAAGCAATGGGAGGGCACCCTGGTCGCGTTGGTCGCGGTCATGGAAGCTGCGTTCCGTCGCGCCGGTCTGGATGAAGAACAGGCCACCAGGCTGGCCCTTGCCGGCATGCTGGCGCAAGCCGAGTATGCCGGGGGGCGCCAGATATACATCCCCCAGGGTATGCGCCTTCGCAATGCCCTGCGGGACGCGGAAATCTACCGCCGGGCCAAGCGAGGTAACATTGCGCAGCTGGTGACCGAGTATGGCCTTACTGAGGTTCGGGTCTACGAGATCATTCGTCAGCAACGCCAGCTGCACCTTGCCAGAGTGCAGCGGAATTTCGACTTCTAAGGAGCGGCAGCGTGATTAAGTGGATGGGTGCGGCGGCATTGGGCCTTGTCTTGGCTTCCGGCACGGCGTGTGGCAGCAAGGACAAGGCGCTGGTAGCTGAAGCTCAGGACGCGGTGAAGAAGCTACTGAAAGATCCAGGATCTGCGGAGTTTCGCAAAGTCTCTATTGTTCAGCTGCGCACGCCGGCCGGCCCAGCTCCCATCGTTTGCGGTGAATTCAATGCAAAGAATGGATTCGGCGGGTTTGCTGGATTCGAGCCCTTCGCCTGGCACCCGGACGGAACGCTGCTGACGAAGGCTGCGTTCCCGGGTACAGATGAGGTTACGCTTGACGGCGCAATTCAAGAACTTTGTGCGGGCAACCTGGTCAAGTAGCAGTTTCCCGGCTCTCATCCCTGACAAACGCCCCGCCTTGCGGGGCGTTTTCATTGAAGCACTTTAGTCCCTGTCCACTTTCGCGCGCGCGGAAGCTGTGTGTACCGGGGGACGGTCAACGTGCGCAGCACGGACGCACCCCGCTTACCCATACAGCGGAGTGCACATGGAACCCAACAATCGCCGTACCCGAGCCATCGCTTACCTTGGCTCGCTGTTCGACCGCATCGGCTACATCTGGCTGTGGCTGGCACTGAGCCTGTTCCTGCTGGCCAGCGTGGCCATCCTCAATCCCATCCTGGTGGCGTCCTACGCCTGGGCGGCCGCCAAGCTGACGATGGCGGCGGTAATCGGCCACGGCGTTGACCTGACCCTGTTCCGTGGCGCTGATCCCAGGTATCTCGATGGCATCGAGAAATCCATGGCGCAAACCCGGCGTGTGACCCTGATCGCTGCGGCCATGATTGCGGCAGGGCTGATCGGATGACCCGGCACGGCCGCCCCGATCCCGGCCTGCGCTTGGCCATCGCGCTCTGCCTGGTGCTTGTGGCCATCGTAACGTGGGCCATCTGCGGCAAGGCAGAAGCTGCACCCGCCCGCGCCACCGTCAAGGTTGCCCCCGCATCCGCCTTGTATCGGCATCGCGTGGAACAGGCAGCGTCCCGCGCTTGGGGCGTCAACGCGAGCTCGGCGCGCCTGGCCGCACAGCTGCACCAGGAGTCCGCATTTCGGGCAGATGCGCGCTCCCCTGTGGGTGCCCAGGGGATCGCCCAGTTCATGCCGTCCACGGCGCGCTGGATCGCCACGATCTATCCGACCGACCTGGCGGGATTCGATCCCTGGAACCCGCAGCAGGCCATCCTGGCTGCCGCCCTCTATGACCGCTGGCTGTTCGACCGGGTCGCCGAGTACAGCCAGGGACGTATGAGCAGCTGCAGCCGGTGGGCCTTTACGTTCCGCGCGTACAACGGCGGTGAAAAGGCGCTCAACCGCGAGCGAGCGCTGGCGTATACCAAGGGAGCGGATGCAAACGACTGGCGGGCTGTCGAGCCGTACCGCGCCCGAGCAGAGTGGGCGCACAGAGAGAACACCGGCTACCCGAAACGCATCCTGCTGACACTGGAGCCGGCATATCTCGCGGCCGGTTGGACGGGGGTGGCCACATGCCCCTGATCGCAGACCCAACCCGCCCCTATCGCTATCTCTCGTTGCTGTTGGTGCTGTGCCTGACCGTTGCCGCGTTGCTCGGCCTCGGGTTTGCGACGGGGCATCGCTGGGCAGCCGGATCGGCGGCCATCGAGCAGCGCGAGGGCCTGGAGCTGCAGCTGCGGCAGCTGCAGCAGTCGGCCAAGACGCTGCAGACCCAATCGGCCCAGGCAACCGCCAATTACTACCGCGCAACCCAGCGCCTCAACCACATTGCCGAGCTCCAGGAGCTGGACCGTGAGAACCAACGTCAATTCAACCTGCAGCAGCAAGAGGCGCTCGCTTCGCTCCTGCGTAATCGCCCTGATCTGCGCACTGGTCGCGCCGGGGCTGATGTCCTGCAGCACTGGAACCGCAGTAACGCAGGCGCCGCTCCCCCAGCCGCCCGCCCCGCCGATGCCGGCAGCGCTCAAGGCCGAGTGCCCGGAGCTGCCAGCAGCCAAGGACGATCTCTGGGAAACCCTGCTGGGGAATCACGACCAGGTCGCGGCGCTGTACCACGACTGCCGCAACCAGCAGCGAAGGCTGACGCAGGCAGTGTCGGACTGGGAGGCGACCGCCTGGGGCTGGTACTGCACAGCGGTCACCCAGCTGCAGTTGCCCGTGGAGGCCTGTGCCCGTGAAGGCGGAACCCACGATCAAGGTCGCTGACCTGACCCGCTTGCGGAACGAGTACGAGCAGATGGCTCGCGATGCCGAAAGCGGCAGCAGGCAGCCGGGCAACGCAGGGCTCATCAACCGAGGGCGCGTGGCCACGCTTCGTGCCGTGGCGGTGGACCTGACTGAAATCATCCAAGGCAAGAGGCACCCGAGTGGCAGACGACGCTGACCAGGCCGACGTAGTAACCGAACGCGCCTGGGATCGTTTCAGGCTCAGCCGCCCGCAGTTCAACCCTCAACCAACGCCCAAGCCGATGCGCGATACCGAATGCGAGGAGTGCGGCGCCATCGTTCCAGTCGGTCGCCTGCAGGCAGTGCCAGGCACTCGCCATTGCACCGCCTGCGCAGGCGTGGGATTCCGCCCATGATCGCCGCCGCCGCATGGGATGCGTCCATCGTGATTGGGCTGTTGGTGCTGGTTGCTGGACTGGTCGCGCTCAACCTCCTGGTCGGTGTGGTGCTGTGGTGGCGCCACTCCGGCCTGGCTGATCGAGTCACGAAACTAGAGGTTCAGCACGCACACCACCTGACCCACAAGGAAACCGGCGAACTGTTTGACCGAATTGCCCGATTGGAGGGCATGGCAGCCGCCACCAATCGCATGCTCGAAACCGTCCAAGAACACCTCATGGAGAAAGACTGATGTCCCACAAGACCTTTGCGGAGCGCCACCGCGAGGACCGCCGCCTGGTGTTGCTGCGGCTGCTCTCGGAACAGAACGGCTACCGCGCCAACAGTTCGGTCCTGCATGCCGGCCTCAACGTCCTGGCCGTGGCCGCCAGCCGCGATGACGTGCTGACCGACCTGACCTGGCTGAGCGAGCAATCGCTGGTGCGCGTTGATGAGCCCGTGCCGGGCGTGATGGTTGCTGAGCTGAGCGCTCGCGGTCACGACGTTTCGCGTGGCATGGCCAGTGTGCCCGGTGTCAGCCGCCCCAGCCCCCGGTAACGACGATGAGCACCACGCCACGCCGTCGCGGCAAGTCCAGCATTCAGCGCCTGCCTGCAGAACAACGTACGTTCATCGAGAAGCTGCTGCGGGAAGATCGGCTCACGCTGGCCGAGATGATCGAGGCACTGCAACAGCAGTTCCCAGGACAGCCTGCGGCCGACATCTCGCGCTCCGCCCTGCATCGCTATGGTGCGGGGTTTGCTGAGCTGACGGCTCGCATGCGGGAGATTGAGGCAGTGTCCCAGGCTGTGGTCGGCGAGCTGGGCGAAGGTGTGGGCGAGAAGGCTGGCGCGCTCCTCGGCCAAGCCATTACCACCCTGGCCACCAATGCGGCGCTGCGGGCTCACGAAAAGGAGGACGTGAGCATTGATGAGATCCGCAAGCTGGCCCGCGCTGCCAAGGACGCGATGGACACCCAGCGCGTCAGCGTCAATGTGCGGCGCGCAATCATGCAGGAAGCGCGCGATGCCATGGTGCGCGAGCAGGCCGCCAAGCTGGAGAAGGTCGTCAAGAGCGGCGGGCTGTCCGCCGCTGCCGCCGCCGACATTCGCTCTCAGATCCTGGGAATCCGCACCGAATGAGTGAGAACGCACGCCAGCTTGTTCCGAACACTGCCGCCGCCGACGTGCCTGCGGCACTGATGCCGTATCAGCAGCGCTGGATCGCCGATCCCGCCAACCTCAAGGTTATGGAAAAGGGACGCCGTACCGGCATCACCTGGGCGGAGGCTGCTGACGACGTGCTGATTGCCGCCAGTGCAAAGGGTGCGGGTGGTCAGAACGTGTACTACCTCGGCACCGACAAGGAAATGACCGAGGAATACATCCAGGCCTGCGCCATGTGGGCCAAGGCCTTCAACTATGCGGCCGGGCTGGTGGAGGAAGGCTTTTGGGATGAGGAGGAAGATGACAAGCACATCAAGACCTTCACCATTCGCTTTCCGGAAAGTGGATTCAAGATCACGGCACTGGCCAGCCGGCCGCGCAAGTTACGTGGTCGCCAGGGCGTACTGGTGGGCGACGAAGCCGCATTCGTCGATGATCTGCAGGAGCTGCTCAAGGCAGCTGTTGCGTTCCTGGTGTGGGGCGGAAAAGTTCGCCTCATCTCCACCCATGATGGCCATGACAACGCATTCAATGAGCTGATCGAGGAGATCCGCGCGGGTGGTCGTCGCGGTTCGATCCATCGCGTGCCTTTCCGTGAGGCGGTCGAAGAAGGCCTTTACCGCCGTGTCTGCATGCGCCTGGGCAAGACCTGGTCACAGGAAGCCGAGGAGGAGTTTATCGCCGAGGTGTACGGCACCTATGGCGATGCCGCCGCCGAGGAGCTGGACTGCATTCCGTCGCAGGGCAGTGGCGCATGGCTCAGTGCAGCGTTGATCGAGGCGCGCATGACCGATGCCCCGGTGCTGCGCTACACCTGTCCCAAGGGCTTTGAGCAGCAAAGCGACCACGTCCGATGGGAGGCCGTGCAGACCTGGTTGGATGACGAAGTCGGACCGCACCTGGACAAGCTGGACCCTGATCTACAGAGCGTCTATGGCCAGGACTTCGGCCGGTCAGGTGACTTGTCGGTGATGGTGCCAGCGCAGATCACCCAGACGCTCAAGCGCAAAGCGCCGTTCATCCTGGAACTGCGGAACATGCCGCACCGCCAGCAGGAACAGGTAGCCAAGTACGTTATCCACCGTTTGCCTCGGTTCGTGAAAGCTGCAGTGGATGCGCGCGGTAATGGTCATGCACTCGCAGAGTTCCTCGCCCAGGAGTTCGGCTATAGCCGTGTCGAGTTGGTCATGGCCACCGAGGGCTGGTATCGCGAGCACATGCCGCCAGTCAAGAAGGCATTTGAGGACAACACCATTTCGCTGCCGCGCGACAAGGACACGATGGCAGACCTTCGCGTGGTGCGAGTCATCAAGGGTGTGGCCAGGGTGCCCGAGCGGACCACTGGGCGCGATGGTGGCCAGCGCCATGGCGACTCGGCTATCGCAGTTGCCCTCATGTACTACGCCAGCCGCCATCCAGGCGCAGAGATGGACTGGACCCCTGTGCCGCGCTCAGTGCGCGGCTTTGATTCCGTGGCCAACCACGGGCACGAGCGTCCAGAGGACGACGATTTCAATCTGCCGGAACCGCAAGCATGGTGACCCAAACCCGCATTCTTGGCCCTGATGGCAAGCCCTTCACCGTGGCCGACCTGGCACAGCCTCAGACCGCGCACGCGAATTCGCTGCAGCGCGAGTTCCAGGGGCACCCCTCGCGCGGCCTCACGCCCAGCCGGCTGGCCTCAATCCTCCTGGCGGCCGAACAGGGCGATTTGATCCGCCAGTACGAGCTGTTTGAAGACATCGAAGAGCGCGACGCTCACGTTTTCTCGGAGATGTCCAAGCGCCGCCGTGCCGTCTCCGGATTGCCGTTTAAGATCAGCGCACCGCCCAACCCCAGTGCGGCCGAGAAGAAGGCGGCCGAGCAGCTGCAGGCGATGGTGCTTGCTATCGATGACTTCGACGGGGTTGTGTTCGATACCACCGACGCCATCGGCAAGGGTTTTGCCAACCTGGAAATCGAATGGGACCGCAGCTCCCAGGAGTGGCTGCCGAAGTCCATCACCCATCGACCGCAGTCCTGGTTCCAGCTGCACCGCGGCTATCGCCAGGAGATCCGTCTACGCAACGGAACCGGCGAGGGCGAACCGTTGCGCCAGTTCGGCTGGATCACCCACACCCACAAGGCCAAGAGCGGCTATCTGGAGCGCGCTGCGCTGTTCCGCGTGCTGGTGTGGCCGTACCTGTTCAAGAACTACGCCGTCGGCGACCTGGCCGAGTTCCTGGAGGTCTACGGCATCCCGATGCGGATCGGCAAGTACCCGCCAGGAGCGTCCGACCGCGAGAAAATGTCACTGCTGCGCGCGTTGATGGAAATCGGCCACAACGCGGCCGGCATCATCCCCGAGGGGATGAGCATGGAGTTCCCCGCTGTTGCTGAGGGTGATCCCCAGGCCTTTGAGCTGATGATGAACTGGTGCGAGCGCAGCCAGAGCAAGGCCATCCTGGGCGGCACGCTGACCAGCCAGGCCGATGGCAAGACCAGCACCAATGCGCTGGGAACGGTGCACAACGAAGTGCGCAAGGAAATCAAGGATGCCGATGCTGGCCAGCTGGCCAGCACGCTGTCGCGTGACCTGATCTACCCGCTGGCAGTGCTCAACGGGCTGGTGCGACCCGGCGACTACCGCCGTTGCCCGCGCCTGGTGTTCGACCTGGCCGAGATCAAGGACATCGGCACTTACGCCACGGCACTGCCCCCGCTGGTCGCCATGGGTATGAAGATCCCATGCGCCTGGGCGCATACCGAGTTGGGCATCCCCGAAGCCGGCGAAGATGAGCCGATGCTGGGGCAAGCCCCCGCAGTAACGGATCAGGTGGCGTTGAGCAGTGTGCGGACTGCGGCAACGGCCGCCCAGCCCGTCTCGGTGTCGTCGCGCGACCGCGAGGACCAGTTGGCGCGGCTGGTGGCCACCGAGCTCGACCCTGTGGTGGCCGAGTGGGTGGGCGCGATCCGCGAGTTGGTGGATCGGGCACAGGATCTGGAGCAGATCCGCGATGGCCTGCTTGCCCTGCTGCCCAACCTGAGTGTGGCGCAGTTCGGCCAGGCCATGCAGCACGCCCTGGCTATTGCCGGTGCAGCGGGCATGCTCGATGCCCTGGACGAAAGCCGTGGCTGAGATCCGGGGCAACTTCGGGAGCATGCCCGAGGCGGAGCGCTACTTTCGCGGGAAGGTGAACCTTCCGACGCGGCGGTGGAATGACCTGATGCACGGGCAACACGCTCGGGCGTTTGTCGTTGCCGGCGCCACCCGCGATGCGCTGTTGACCGATCTGCGCGAAGCGGTGGATGCAGCCATTACCCAGGGCGAAACGCTGGAGGATTTCCGCGCTCGCTTCCAGGACATCGTCCAGCGCAACGGATGGCATGGCTGGACCGGCGAAGGTAGCCCAGGCGGGCAAGCCTGGCGCACGGCGACCATCTATCACACCAACCTGCGAACGGCGTACCAGGCCGGCCGCTGGGAGACGCTCAAGAATTTCCCGTTCCTGCGTTACAAGCACAACACCGTGCGCAACCCGCGCGAGCAGCACAAGGCATGGGATGGCGTCATCCTGCCGTCCGACCATCCCTGGTGGGACACCCACTACACGCCCAATGGCTGGGGCTGTCGCTGCACGGTGCTGGGCGTATCGGCCGCCAAGATGAAGGCCATGGGCTGGAAGGTCAGCGAGCCGCCAGTGCCCATCCAGGGCGACCCGCCACCGGAGTGGGCCTATCACGTCGGCCACGCCGCCAGCGGCCGCCACATCGCCGACAGCACGCTTGCCAAGGATGCAGCGGCCAAGTGGTCGGAGGTGCCAGGGCGAAGCGCCGAGGACTACGGGCGTCCCGCTCAGGTTCCGCTGGACGCTGCGATTGCGCGGCCGCTGCCCACGGGTATTCGTGATCCTCAACAGGTGCGCCAGGCCTGGCAGGAACTGTACGGCCGCACTGCCACGCTCACCGATCCATCCGGGGCCGAGGTGTTGCTTACTGACCAGGTTATTGAGCACTGGCTGGAGAAGCCGTCACGCCTGGATGGTCGGGAGAAGTATCTGCCGCTGCTGGCCGAGACGATCCAGAGCCCGTTTGAGGTCTGGGCCAACTTCGCCCGCAACGAGGCTGGCCAGCTGGGCCTGCGCCGCTACTACGTCAAGCGGATCGAGGTCACCGAGTCCGAAGGCGGCGCGCAGAAGCGCTACGCCCTGACAGTGATTGCCGAGGTGCTGCCAGGCGGAGTGTGGGGATCGTTCGACTTCTTCCGTGGCAGCAAGGCTCAGCCGCGTTCGCGGCAGGGGCTGTTGGTATGGGGACGGTCGGAGGAATGAGCCTTTGCCTACAGACGCGCCAGTCCGCTCTGCGGCGCTTCCTGCAGGGCCTCGGGGGCTGGCCCACCCTGTGGAAGGATTGCGGCGGAGCCGCTACGCCGGGGGCGGCTTGGCCCCGGCCCGTTTGCGGAGAATACCATGGCCAATGAACCCCTGATTCTCACTATCGATGCGCGGCAGGCCGAACAGTGGTTCGCCCGTCTCCTGGAGCGCAGCGTCAACCTGTCGGGCCTGATGGCCCAGGTTGGCGAGGATCTGACTGAAAGCACCCAGGCCCGATTCGATACCGGCATTGGACCTGACGGCGTTGCCTGGCAGCCGCTGGCGGATGGATCGGGCCGGACCCCGCTCAACGATACTCGCCGCACCCGTGACGGCATCCACCCGTTGTCGGGCGCTGACTGGGTGGAGATCCGCGCCGATTCCAAGCAGGCGCGCTGGCACCAGGAAGGCACCAAGCCATACGAGATCCGAGCAAAGAACGGAAAGGCGCTTTACTGGCCCGGCATGCAGACGCGCTCAGGAAAGGATGGCCAGGACGGACCCGCGTTCGTGGCCAAAGTGAATCATCCTGGATTGCCGGCCCGTCCCTTCATGGGCTTGAGCGCCGAGGATGAGCAGAGCATCGAACGCCTCGCCGTCGCGTGGCTGGAACTGGACGCGGACCCCGCTGGATCGCCCCCCGCCTAAAACGGCCTGTACGGCCCGTGGAGGACCCCTGGGCGCGGCCACCGTCCATGGTCCACCCCCAACGGGCAGCGGCGGTCGATTTAAACGCCTTTCAAACGCCCTTGAAGGCGGCTGTTCAAGTGACCACCCCGGCGAGGGACAAAAATCGCCCGGTCCGGTGTAGAGTCCCTGCCGACATCCCACCCATCGGGCCGCACCCGAAAAGCAGTGAAGGGCTTTAGTCCCGCCGCCTGATCGAGGGCGGCGAATCTGGCGGGGATGAATCAGCCCGCCCGCCGCCTCCATACCGCCGTTGCCCTGGCTGCCTGCAGCTTCCAGCTGCAGGCCGACGCCGTGGGCGATGACCGCATCATCTCCATCCAGCTGACCCCTGCCGGTCACTTCAAGCCCAGTGACGGGCGAGAGATGGATGTCCCCGCCTGGTACATCGACGCCTCGGTGGCGGCTCGCGTGATCGAGCGCTTCAACGCTCGCGTCAACCCGGCAGTGGTCGATTACGAACACCAGACCCTGCACAAAGAAACCAACGGGCAGCCCGCGCCGGCCGCTGCCTGGATGCGTGCGCTGCAATGGCGCGAGGGATCTGGCCTCTGGGCCACCACCGAGCTGACTCCCCAGGCTGCGGAGCAGATCCGAACCGGCGCCTATCGCTACGTCTCCCCGGTGTTCCTCTACGACAAGACCACCGGGGAGGTGCTGGCCATGCAGATGGCCGCCTTCACCAATGACCCCGCCATCGACGGCATGCAGGCCATGGAGCTGCGCGCAGCGGCTTGCTTTGCCCACGACATCGATCCTGACAAGGAAAACTCCATGAACCCGTTGCTCAAAGCCTTCCTGGCTGCCCTGGGCCTGCCCGAAACCACCTCCGAAGCGGACGCCATCGCTGCATGCAGTTCCCTGACCACCAGCTTGGGCGTGCTGCGCCGACTGCAGGCCGAGCTGGGCGCCGAGGGCGAGCCGGCCGTTGCGGCCTGCAGCGCCCTCAAGACCAAGGCCACCGCCACCCCGGACCCGACCAAGTTCGTCCCCATCGCCGCCCTGGAGGAAGTGCGCGGCCAGGTCGCCGCTCTGTCCGCCGAGCGCACCGCCGAGAAAGTCAGTGCCCTGGTCGAGGCTGGCCTGGCTGATGGCCGCATCCTGCCGAGCATGAAGGACTGGGCCACCGACCTGGGCAAGCAGAACCTGGCCGCGCTGTCGTCCTACTTGGACAAGGCCGCTCCGATCGCTGCCCTGGGCGGTACGCAGACCGGTGGCCAGAAGCCGGCCGGCGCGACCAACGAGCATGGCCTGGACGCGGCTGAAATGGCCGTCTGCAGCGCTACCGGCGTCACCCCCGAAGCCTTCGCGAAATCCAAGAAGGACACCGCCCAGGCGCAGGCCTGAGCACTACCCCCCACCTCTCACCGGAGTCCGCTATGAGCGCAGCCACCCAGGCTCGCAACACCCCGCGCCGGGACGCACATCGTGTCGGCCACCCCTCCAACCCCGGCACCGCGCTCCATGCGGGCACGCTGATTGCGCTGCTGGCGTCCAACGGCAACGCGGTGCCGGCAGGCACTGCCGGCTCCGGTGACGCAGTCGGCGTTGCACTCCGCTCCGTCACCGGCACTGCCGCAGGCGAGACCGTCGAATGCGAGCGCGGCACCGGCTTCCGTTTCGACAACAGTGCTGGCGCTGATGCCATCGCCCGCGCCGACATCGGTGCAACTGCCTACATCGTCGATGACCAGACCGTGGCCAAGACTGACAACAGCGGCGCCCGCAAGCGCGCTGGTGTCGTCCTGGACGTGGATGCGGCCGGCGTGTGGATCGTGGTCGGCTGAGCCGGCCCATCCGTTCCCCTATCACCAGGACAATCCCATGATCGTCAATCGCGGCAATCTTTCCACGCTGTACGTCGCCTTCAACGCAGCATTCAACGCTGGCCTCGGCCAGGCACCGTCCCAGTTCCAGCGCATTGCCACGGTGGTGCCGTCCACCACCAAGTCCAACGAGTACGGCTGGTTGGGCAAGCTGCCCAACGTGCGCGAATGGATCGGCGAACGTGTGGTGCATGGCCTGCAGAACCATGGCTACACCATCAAGAACAAGCCGTATGAGCTGACTGTCGGCGTGGACAAGGATGACATCGAGGATGACAACCTCGGCATCTACAGCCCGCTCATGCAGAGCATGGGCGAGTCGGTCGGCGCACAGCCGGACCAGCTGACGTTCGAGCTGCTGAAGAACGGCATCTCCACCGCCTGTTACGACGGCCAGAATTTCTTCGACACCGATCACCCGGTGCTGGACAAGGACGGCAAGGAAACGGTCCAGAGCAACGTGGACTCGGGCGGCAATGGTGCCTACTGGTATCTGCTGTGCACCAAGCGCGCACTCAAGCCGATCATCTTCCAGAACCGGAAGCCGCCGCAGTTCGTTTCCATGGACACGGATACCGATGAGGGCGTGTTCAACAAGAAGGAATTCCGCTACGGCGCCGATTGCCGCCGCAACGTCGGTTTCGGTTTCTGGCAGATGGCCTACGCCTGCAACAAGCCGCTGACCGAGGAGAGCCTGCAGGCAGCCTATACCGCCTTCACCTCGCGCACGGGCGACCACGGCCGTCCGCTGGGCCTGGTGCCGGATCTGCTGGTGTGCGTGCCGAACGACAAGTTCAAGGCCGCCAAGATCCTCACCGCCAATCAGATCGCCGGCACTGACAACGTGATGAAGGGCGTTGTTGAGGCGATGGACAGCGCCTGGTTGATCTGACCCTCGACCACTGACCGGCACCGCAGGGTGCCGGTCGTAACTTTCCCGAATACAGAAGGAGCGGCCCATGGCCGAACAGATCCTGGTAAAGGCCCGCCTGGAGCGTGGCCGCTGGCGTGCCGGCATGCACTTCACCCGGCAGGGCCGGACAGTGCATGTGGATGACCTGGACAAGAAACAGCTTGACGCGATCAACAGCGACCCCGAGCTGATCGTGACGGAGCTGCCAGCGTCGGGCGACCCCAACGAGCTGGCTCTGGCCCGCGAACGCAAGGCAACCAAGTCCGGCAATGCCAAGCGCAAGTGGGAAGACGCCGAGACTCGTGCCCGCACTGCCTCTGGCCTGGCCGAGGAAGCCTGGGCGAACCAGCCGGCGGCTGATCGCGTAGGCTTGATCGAGGCAGCGCTGGAGGCCGGCGCGTAATGGCCTACGTCACCCTCACGCAACTGGCCGAGCTCCCAGGGGCACTGGAACTGTCCCAGGTGGCGGGTGGGCGCGATGAGCGCCCGGTTGCCTCCGAGCTGATGGATGCCACGTTGCGTGGGGGTGATCGCAGCGCCTTCCCGCCAAGCGAGGTGGCCAAGGCGGATGCGGCCCTGGAGCGCATCAAGGAGGCCACCCGTCAGGCAGATGCGATCATCGACGGCTACCTGGCACGGCGCTACAGGTTGCCGCTGGCCAAGGTCGTGCCGCTGCTGGCCGTTTGGTCGCGCAGCATCACGCGCTACCTGCTGCACCCTGATCGCCAGACGGATGAGCGCACCGATCCCATCGTGCGTGACTACCGTGACGCGATTCGCCTGCTGCAGGAGACGGCACAGGAAAAGTTCCACCTGGGCATCGAAGATCCGACCACGTCCACCGGCTCTGCAGGGGAATTCATCTTCCATGCCGGCAACAAGGTGTTCGGGCGCGAGGGCCGGCCGTGACTGTAGGGCCGTTCCCAGTCACGCCCGTCCTGGAGCGCTTGCGGGAACACGTCCAGGCGTTGCTCCTGGTCGGTGATGCCGCCGACCTGGACACCGCCTTGGACCAGCAGCCGGCAAAGGACTGCGCCGCGTATGTGACGGCCGCCGAGGTGGGTGGACGCCCGAAGTACACGGGCGATCAGCACATCCAGAACGTGGATGTCACGTTGCGCGTGGTCCTGATGGTGCGCAACTTCAGCGGCCAGGCCAGTGGCAGCGGCGCGCGCCGCCAGATGGATGAGCAAGTCATTCCAGGCGTCCGCAAGGCGCTGGCCGGCTGGACTCCTGTCGATGCGTTCGACGCGCTCAGCTTCCAGGCTGGTCGTGATGAGAAGTTCCGCGCCGGCTGGCTGGTCAGCCAGCAGGTATTCGTCACCAACTACCGCATGCAACACACACCGCCCCCATGACTACCAAGCACACCCCCACCAGCGGCGGTGCCTGGCGCGTGATCGATGGCCAGCTCGTGGATGAGTCCGTACTGCCCGCCGAACCCGCTCCAGCACCCGAGCCGCCGCAACCGCCGGCATCGAGCCAGAACCGCTCGCGCCGCTCCTCTGCAACCTCACCCGAGAACTGACCATGGCCCAGCCCAACCTGGAATCCTTCAAGCGTCGCGGCCTGGCCCTGGCGCTGCGCGCATCGGCCTCGGTGCCGATTGTTCCCACCGCCAGCGCCGATGGCGTGTTGCTGTTCAACGGCAGCAGCGGCACCGAGTTCGACAAGATCGAACGCCCGGTGGATCGCTCGTTTCTGACTGGCCAGCCCTTCGCAGTCGGTGCCAAGCGCGCCTTCATTGAGGGCGAGTTTGAGTTGTTCCCGCCGACCAAGCCGGGTGCAGCGGCTGACTCCGATGCCGTCTGTGCGCCGCTGTTGCTGCCCGCTGGCATGACCGCCGTCAAGGACGCTGTTGCGAAAACCACGCGCTACAACCCGATCAGCGCGAACATCCCGATCTCTGATGCCAAGTTCTGGCATGCCGGCACGGTCAAGCAGATCGGCGCCGCACGTCACAACCTCACCAACCTGGCACTGGCCGTTGGCGAGCGCTTCAAGGGCAACATCCGCATCCAGGGCGACTACGACACCATCGCCGAGGACGCTCTGCCCAACATCACCACCACCGCCGTGGTGCCGACCGTCGCGCGCGCGGACAACACCCGCACCACGATCACGGTTGATGGCGGAGCGGGCCTGGTCGTGTGGGCCAAGTCCCTCTCGGTGGACGTGGGCAACACGATCACGTCGAAGGAGTACACCAGCCATAAGGAAAGCGGCATCAGCGACCGCGCGCCGACCTGGACGCTGCGCCTGGCCAAGACGGCCCTGGCTGACTTCAATCCCTGGGCAGTACGCGACGCGGCCGGCGTCCTGGAGGTTGGGCTGCGCCTGACCGAAAAGAGCAAGCTCTACAGCGAGCTGGGCATTCGCGGCCAGATCGAGAACATCAATGAAGTCGAGATTGATGGCGACTATGGCTGGGAGCTCACCGGCCCCTGCGTTGCCAGCGACGCTGGCGGCGATGAGCTGTATATCGAATTCGGCGACAGCACGCCGCCGTAATTCGCAGGCACTGCGCTACACTCCCAACGGCCCCGCCACTGTGCGGGGCCTTTCTTTTTCAGTGAAGCGCTTTAGTCCCGAACGGCAGCTGTGCCTGGGCAAAGTGGACCTGTCCCCGATCAAGGGGCTGTTAAACCACTTCCCAAGGACTTTCCCATGCTCCGTCTCGCCCGAACCAACACCGTGCACCTGCCGGTGGAACTGCGCATCCCCACCGACCAGCCCAACGTTTTCGCCACCGGCACCATCCAGTGCCAGGTCAAGATCCTGGCACGCGAAGAAATCAAAGCCATCCAGGACAACCCCGTTGAGGATGAGGAGTACCTGCGCAAGATCCTGGTCAGCGTCGCTGGCCTGGGTGATGCAGACGGCAAGCCCATCGAGGGCGAAGCCGCGATCAAGGAAGTTTTCGATGGCCCGTTCTACGCCTTCCTGCAGCCGGCCATCATCGGCGCCTACTTCGACCAGTTCGGCCGGGCGCACGTAAAAAACTCGAAGCCGTCGCGCGGGCGCTGATTGGGAAGGGTCCACGCACTGACGGCGCTGACAGGAACCATGAACCTGACGGCGCCGTCAGCGCGGCGGACTTTCTGCGCGACGGGGGCGGCGGCGAGGAGCCGCCGAGCGTTATCCCGGTCCTGGATGAGAACTGGGAAGTCGTCCAACTGTTCGTGCGCTGCAAGGCCCGCTGGATCACCGGCATGCACGCACCGGTTTACGACGGCATTGAAGCCCGCGAGATCCAAGCCGCTGCCTGCCTCCAGGGCATTGCCCCGCACCTATTGCCAGACCTGATGCCATCGCTGGACGTGCTGATTGGCACCACGGCTATGGCCCATCGCGAAGCCTCGGATAGCCCGTGAACCCAACCGTCACCCTCCGCCTCGATGCCGACAACAGCCGCCTGGTGCCAGCCGTTCGGGCATCGGATGCGGAGCTCAAGCGACTGGGCGCGACGGCGGGCACAACCGGCGACCAGGCACGGCGTGGTGCTGCCGGCATTTCCAGCATCGGCACGGCGGCGGATTCCACTGCTCGCCGTGTCTCTGCTGTGTCCAGCGCACTGGCATCGGCGCGGGCGACGGTGGCCACCTACATTGGCGCGCAGACGGCCGGCGCCCTCATTTCCGTTGCGGACAACTACGCCAACATTTCAGCGCGGCTCAAGCTGGCAACAGATGGACACAAGGCCTATGCCACCGCATCGGCCCAGGTGTTCAACATCTCCCAGCGCACCGCCACCGCGCTCGACAGTACCGCCACCCTCTACGCGCGCTTGTCGCAGTCCACCGCCGAGTATGGGATCACCCAGCAACGGCAGCTGGCGCTCACCGAGTCCATCAACAAGACGTTCGCTATCTCAGGCGCCAGCAACGTCGCCACCGCCAACACCATTGTCCAGCTCAGCCAGGCCCTGGCTGGGGGCGTGCTGCGCGCAGAGGAATTCAACTCTGTCGTGGAAAACTCGCCGCGTCTGGCCAAAGCGCTGGCCGACGGTATGGGCCTGTCGATGGGCGAGCTGCGCAAGCACGTCAACGACGGCAAGGTGACCGTCGATCAGATGGTGGCCGCGCTTGAGAACCAGTCCTCCGTCATCGCCGCCGAGTTTGAGCAGATCCCGCTCACGGTCGGGCGCGCCATGGAGCTGCTGCGCAACAGCGTCACGAAGTTCGTCGGCGAGTCCTCCCAGGAGCTGGGCGCCAGCGGTGGGATCGCCCAGGGCATCGCGTTCCTGGCCAACAACATGCAGCACCTGGACCAGATCGCCGGTGTCCTGGCCGTCGCCCTGGGAAGCCGCCTGGTCGTCAGCCTGGCCAAGGCTACCGCCGAGAAGATCACGGCCGCCGCCGCATCGCGAGCGCTGGCCCGCGAGGAGCTGGCTGCAGCCCGTATTGCCGAGCAGCAGGCGGCAGGCCGTCTATCGGCCGCTCGCGCCGGCATGAGCGTGGCAGGTGGCGTAGCCGCGGCTGAGCAGGCTCTGGCCGCCGCCCAGCTGCGCACCGCCGCTGCTGCCCAGGCCGCGTCCGTTGCGCTTACCGCAAAGGCTGCCGCCATGCGAGGCCTCAACGTGGCGATGGGCGCGTTTGGCGGCCCTGCAGGCCTTGCGATCACCGCACTGTCGCTATTCGTGGCCTGGGCGATGAACAGCAGCCAGAAGGCGCAGGAGCTGTCGAAGGCGGTCACTGCTGGGTTCCAGCCGGCTATGCGGGTGCTGCAGGAGTTCAATCAGGAGACTGCGAACACATCATTCGCGGAGCTCGCAAACACCGTTGAAACCATTGATACGGCGCGGCAAGAGCTCAAGAATTTTGGCGATGAATATGAACGTCTGGCGGCGAAGCGCCGCGCGTTTCAGGCGCGCGACCGCGCCCTGCCTTTCGGACTCGACAAGGAACTGGAAAGCGCCTCGGCGGCCATGGAGTCGGCGCGCCTTCGCCTGGACAACCTGACCAAGGGGTATGACAGGGCCATCTCGGTTTCGGCTGGCGTTGTGCTGCGCACCGCCAACGTCACCGATGCCACGGACGCCCAACGCCGCTCCCTGGAGGAGTTGCTCAAGCGCCAGGCCAACCAGGGTCAGACATTGGAGCAAACCCGGCCACTGCTGGAGCAGTGGGCCAAGGGCCAGGTCGGCGTCGAAAGCGCCAACCGCATCGCTGCCGCCAGCTTCGATGCCGTGGCGTCCGCAGCGCGCAGCTCTGGCGCCGCGATCAAGGCTGCTCTCCAGTCGGTCAACGAAGGCCTGGATAAGCAGATCCAGAGCGTCCAGCTGGACCTGATCGAGAAGACCCAGGGCAAGGCAGCCCGCATGCGCGCGCAGTTCATCACGGAAAGCGCGCAGAAGGGTCTGGACCCGACCAGCGCCGACTATCAACTGGCGCGGGCCAAGAACGAGCAGCTTATCCAGCTCACCCTGACGCTGGACAAGCAGAATGCGGCCACCCGTGATCTGACGCGAACCCAGACCGAGGCCAAGCGCTCCGGCGAGCAGGCTGCGCGGCTGGCAGAGCAACAGGCCGACTCCCAGGCCAAGTACACCCGCCAGGCCGCGTTGGCCGCTGCCGAGCTCTCCGGGCCGATGGCCGCTGCCCAGGAGCAGCACAAGCAACGCATTGCCGAGCTCGACCGCGAACTGGCCAAGCACCTCATCACCCAGGAGGCATACGCCAGCCTGGTGAAGTCGTCAGCGGCCGAGCTGGCCAAGAATGCCGCCGAGGTCACCAAGCAGCAGCAGGCGCCCACGGCATTGCTCGACACGCTGAGCGGCGAGGTGCAACTGCTGGGCATGGTCGGGATCGAGCGCGAGCGCCGCGCCCGCCAACTGCGCAACGAGCAGGACATGCTCCAGGCGATCAACGAGGCCAACAAGGCCGGCGCCGGCATCAACGCAGAGGCAACCGCAGGCCTGATGGCCCAGGCACGGGCCTGGGCCAATGCCTCTATTCGCATCGAACAGCAGACCGCCGACCTGGAGGAATGGGCCAACGTCGGAACACGCGGTGTCGCGGATGTCGCCGATATGCTGGCCGATATGTTCAGCGGCGGGCTGGACAAGTCTGAGAGCTTCTTCAGCCGCCTCAAGGACATCTTCAAGCGTGGTTGGCGCGACATCGTGCGCACCATGCTTGAGCAGAACCTGGTGCGCCCGTTCCAGGATGCGCTCACTAACGCCATGAATGGCGCGCTGGCTGGTGTGTCGCGTGGCCAGGCCGATGGCAACTGGTTGTCGAAGATCGCCGGCATGTTCGGTGGCGGCAGCCAGGGCGGCGCGGGCTCGGGCTGGATGAGCAGCCTGGCCAACATGATCGGTGGCGGCCGCAACCTCACTGGCACCAACGCCATGCTGGCCGGTGGCGGCTGGCGTGCCGGGGTGGCTGCGCCAGGCAAGATGATGGGCTTTGGCAACAACGTCGGCGGTTTCATTGGCACCGGGGCTGCTGGTGGCGGCGCGGCGTCCGCATCTATGGCCGTGCCGATCATCGGCTGGGTGGTCGCGGCCATGATGAAGAATGCCGAGTTGTTCGATCAGGGCTGGGACATCGCCAATGGCGAAAGCTGGGCGGGCAAGATCGCCACCCTGGGCGCCGTGGGTCTCGTCGATAAGATGGCGCGCAAGCTCGGCCTCAACGCCAAAGCCGCCTCCATTCTGTCTGGCTCCTCGATCCATGCTGCCCTGTTCGGCCGCAAGAAGCCGCAGATCCAGGCGCAGGGCCTGACTGGCTCGTATGGCTTCGACGGGTTCGCTGGCCAGTCCTACGCCGACATCAAGGCCAAGGGCGGCCTGTTCCGCAGCGACAAGAAGTGGACCGAGTATGGCAAGGTCGATACCACGATCACCGACGCTTTCAGCCAGGCAACTGGGCGCGCGCGCGCAGGCGTCATCAGCCTGGCCGAGCAACTGGGCGTTGACATCAACAGCCAGCTGTCCTCCGTCCGCGTAGACCTCGGCAAGGTTCAGCTCGATGCGGACCCGGACAAGGCCCAAGCGCAGCTGGAGCAACTGATTTCCGGCGCGGCCAAGAACCTGACCGGACGTGGCGTGTCGATCCTCGGATTCGGCGACTTCCTCAACAAGGGGTTTGAAGCCGGCGACGTGATGAACAGCCTGGCGGCGTCCATCGAGCTGATGACCGGCAACGCCCAGGAGCTTGGTCGCGCGCTCAATGCCCAGGAAATCGACCTGGTCAAGCGCACGACAACAATGTTCCAGCAGATGGCCAAGGCTGCCGGCACCACCATGGAGGAACAGGTCAAGGCAATCACTACTGCCGCCTCCTCCTACGGCAGCGTAGTGGGCAACGCGCAGCAGGAGATCGCGACGGATGGATTCAGTGGCTTCGCCAAGTCGCTCCTGGCTGTGCGCCAGGAGGAGCAGGAGCGCATCCGCACGCTGCAGCAGCAGGCCAAGGCCCTGGGTGGCCTGGCAGCCCGCGAGCAGGATCTGGCCACCGTCCGCCAGGCCGCCCAGCTCAAGGCCGACGCACTGGCCAGGTCGCTGGAGTCGGAGCTGGTAGGCCTGGCGCTCAATCGCGTCAACGATGAAATCGAACGCCTGGGCGGTTCCATCGACGGAACCAGCAGCAAGCTGCAGGACTTCATCAACTCGCTCAAGCTGAGCAGCACGCTGTCACCGGACACCGACACGCAGAAGCGTTCCACGGCATCGGATCTGATGCAGAGCGCCGCCAGCGCCGGCAACCTGGAGAGCTTCACCCAGTACGCCCAGCAGTTCCTGGAAGTCAGCCGCAAACTCAATGCCAGCGGCCAGGGCTATCAGGTGGACTATGCCCAGGTGCTGGAGCTCGCCAAGCGCTTTGGCGGTGATGGCACCGCCGCGTCGCTGCAGCAGCTTTACGCGCAAAAGGCTGCCTTGGAACAGCAGCAGGAAGCCGCCGCCCGCCTGGAGCGCGCTCAGCGCATCGCCCAGGGCGTGGCCGATCTGGCTGGCGCCCGTGGCGGCGATCCGCTGGAGATCCTGCGCAACGTCACTGGCATCAGCGCTGAGGCGCTGGCCAAGGATCTGGGCCTGACCACGGACGAGCTGGCCAAGTACCTGCAGAACCAGCAGACCGACATCACCGACCTGGCAGAGATCCTGTTCGATCTGCCCAAGCGCATCGCCCAGGAGATGGTCACGGTGCTGACCGACAGCCGCGTTCCCGTCCCGGCGTCGGCCGCGCCTGGCGGTAGCAACACGCCTGCAGCACCAGCTGCGCCAGTCACACCGGGGCGTGGCTACGTCGATCCCTCTTACGAGGTGCTGCTGCAGGTCCGGGACGGCATCCAGTCCCTGGCACGCCAGGGTGAACACAACGCTTTGATGGCGCTATGAACCGGAAAGTATTGCTCGTTGAAATCGGTGGTCAGGGACTGCCTGCAGTCACGCCAGTGACCCGGCAGCCCTCCAACTGGGTGGCGTCGGCCAAGCCGGCCGTTGTGGTTCCTCCGGCCGAAGGCGTGGAGACCAAGCCAGCAGCGGATAGCGTCACCATTACCTGGAACGCTTCGCCGCTGGCTGGTGCTGTCTATGTCCTCTGGCGCGCGGCCGACGCAGGCGGTAAGCCGGGCGAATGGAAGTACGTCACCAAAACCTCAGACACGCGCTACACCTATACCGAGGCCAGTGGCGTTGTGAGCTGGTGGAAGGTCACTGTCCAGGTCAACGGCGTGTCGTCTGCAGACTCCACGCCCAAGGCTCAGGCCCCCGTGGTGCCACCGACTACGGCGGAGCTGGTCCAGCTGCAGGGCAAGGTGGACCAGGGCCTGCGTGATCTGGCACTGGCAGATGCTGCCGAGGCACAGCAGCGTTTGGCAGACTTCCAGGCTGCGCAGGCACAGATCCTGGCCGAGAGTCAGAAGAGTGCGGCCGCAGTGGGCGAAGTGGCCAAGCGTGCCGAGGATCTGGCCACCAACCTGGCCAACGAAGAGCGCGCCCGTATTCAAAGCGTGCTGAACGAAAAGACCGAACGCACCGCCGACATCAGCGCGGTCAACACGAAGGTCCAGAACGGACTGGATTCGATGGCCCGCTCTTTGGCCGAGGTCGCCGCAGGGAGCGGCACGCAGTTTGACTCTGCCGGCATCTGGCACTTCAACGCCGGGCTGGAAGGCTGGACGGGTGTGTATGGCACGCCGACTATCGCAGACGGCATGCTGCGGCCGATCAACACCACCAACAACTCCGGCATCCAGTCCCCGGCGCCGCTCAACATCGACGGCGCCGCCTATCGCTTCATCAAGCTGCGCATGCGCAAGGTTGGCAATCCCGCCTGGATGGGGTTGATCCGTTGGATCACTGAGGCCGACCGGGAGTGGAACGACGCCAAGTCGATTTCCATCCCTGCGCCCGCATTCGACGCCAACGGCGTCGCCGTGCTGGACGTTGACCGCCTGCCTTGGAATGGCCCCTCGCCACTGCGCGCCATCCGCCTGGCACTTACGGGTGCGCAGACGGCCAGCGCCTACATTGAGTACGACTGGATTGCCGTGGGCCGCCCGTCGCCTGGCGCATCCGTCGCGATGGTGCAGCAGGAAAGCGAGGCGCGCACCGCCGCCCTGGCGGCTGAGGCCGGCCAGCGCAACACGCTGGCCGTGCAGCTGCGCGGCGACTACACCGGAAACGATCCAGCGAAGCTGACGGGCGGCCTGGCCTACAACGAAATGAGGGCGCGTGTCGGCGCGGACGAAGCGCTTAGCCAGCGCCAGTCGGCCGTGGAGGTTCGCCTGCCTGCAGGAACAGGTGCACTCGCGTCTGAGGCCAAGGTCAACTCCGTCGAGCAGGCCAGCCTCACTCGCGACGAAGCCATCGGCCAACGTATTGACCAGGTCAATGCAACGTTGCCCGCGATGATTTCCCAGGGCGCCAACATGATCCTCAATGGCGGCTGGAACGCCGGCAAGGACGTGGGTTGGACGTATCAGGGCGGCTCGCAGCTGGCCGGTGTCTCGTGGCCGGCTGCAGAGGGTCGAAGCGGCAGCGCAGCGCTGCGCATCGATGGCACGGGCTCCGCCCGTACAACTGTCGCGCTTGCGAACGCAGGCATGACCATGGCCACCGCGCCTGCAAAGAAGTACCGCATCAGTTGCTGGTACAAGACCAGCGCTACGTTCAACGGCACCGCAGGCGACTCCAAGCTCAGGCTTGCTGACCAGGCATCCGCCTGGCTTGCAGACCGACCGTTCCTTGCGAACAAGGCCGATTGGACGTACCTGGAGTTCGTCTATACCGTCCCGGCCGCCAACGTTCTAGGCCTGCGCCTATCAGTTGCATGCAATAACACTGCAGGCACGCTATGGGTGGACGATGTTGCCGTTGAAGAAGTGACCGAGATCCTGGCAGTTGCCGATGGGCTCAGTTCGCTGAGCGGGACGGTCACCCAGCAGGCTGGCCTCATCAATGCACAGTCTGGCCTCATCAGCGCCCTGCGCACTGACGTGGACGGGAAAGCAACCAACAGCGCTCTCCAGGCCCTGCAGTCCCAGGTAACGCTCCAGGGAAACAGCATCACTAGCCTGGGCAACGCGGTCACCAGCGTAACTGCATCGCTCGAGAACATCGGTGGCGACAACCTGTTGCCGAATAGTGGGTTCGAGACCAGCAACGCGGACAACAGCACCCTGCCTGATTGGTTCGCATCGAACACAATCCCGCAGGCAGTGAGCTATTCCGGCACCTACGCGGTCACAGGTTCAAGCCGCGCCATTCAGATCGTAGGCACCGCTGCGGCCACTGCTGTTGGCCAGTACGTTGGCGTTGAAGTAGCTACCGCAAACCGCCCGAAGCCAGTGCCGGGCGCCAAGTACACGCTCTCCGTGTGGGCCTGCCGCATCAACACCGACGCCGCTCGCATGCAGCTTCTGGTGCAGTGGCTGGACAACAACAATGCAGGTATCGGCTCCGCCCAGTACGCCCCGATTTCCGAACTAGCGTCGGCGATGACGCGCCACACCGGGACCTTCACTGCGCCGGCAGCTGCGGTAAGCGTTCGCATCTTCTTCCGCGCGGCTTCAGGCGCAGTTGGCCAGAACGTATCGGTAGCGCTGGATAATGCGATGTTCCAGCAGGGCGAGGTGGCCACAAACTGGGCTCCAAGCGCAACGGAGATTGCCGCTCAAACAAGCGCAAATGCGAAGGCGAACAGTGCTTTGGACGTGCGCGTCACCAACGCGGAGGGACAGCTGCTGTCGCAAGGCACAGCACTCACTGCCGTTCGTGCTGGCATTGGCAACGCTACGGTCTACGAAGTCACCGCCAACGCAATCATCACCAGTCAGCCCACTGGAGGCCCGCGCTCGTCTGGAGCACGAAACGCGGCGGGTGCGGCTGTGGGTGGTGCCGGGCGCGGCCTCAATGTGCAGGTAGTCAACGCCGACAGCACTCTTGGCCAGCGGCAGACCTTTGACACGTATGGCAACGGTCGGTCAGCCTGCGCCAGCTTCAACGATTGGTACGACAACGCTCTGGCAGACAATCAGTATTTCATCCTGTTCACCAGCGACCACACCGGCTCACTAAATAGCGACACCGGCACGGACACCGTCGGGACCAGGGACCGCCTCGTTGATGCGGGCGCCACCCGTCGCAACGTGGAAGCATTAACCGGAACGCGCATGTTCATCCTGGTCGGGCGCAAACGCGCTGGAGAGGGTGCCGGAATGCAGCGGCTGTCGCCTCCGGCCTCCACTGGACGCGCCGACCAATGGGTTGAGCTCATCGTGGAATTCGTCAATGGGCGGCCGCAGGGCAGCCTGGACGTGTCCGCGTTGGAGCGGGCCACACAGGCAAATGCTGCTGCGAATTCCAGCTTGGAAGCACGCACCTTGGCCAACGAAAGCAGCGTTACCTCGTTGGGTCAGTCACTCACCAGCGTCAATGCGAGGATCGACGCAATCGGTGGTGACAACCTGCTGTGGAACAGCAGTATGGAAGACGCCCCCGTGGCTACCGCAGCACCAACCGGCTGGAACCTGGAGCGCATCCGAAGCGACGTGGGAGGCACTTTCTCCTTCATAGAGTCCCCGCTGAGCGGTGGCGGGAAAGCGGTGCGCATCGACTGGAACGCCATCAATGCGAAGGATTGGGTGGGCCTGAATCGAGCAGGTCCGGGCTCCAACTATGTAAAGGTGGACCCTAACACCGACTACACCTTGTCCTCCTGGGTGCGCGGTACGCCTGACGCGCGGGCGCAGCTCTACGTGCAGTGGATGAATGCCACTGGTGGCACGGTATTGGGCACTGTGACCCTGCCGGAGGTGACTATGACCGGCAAGTGGCAGCGCCTGCTCCTCCCTGCTCGCTCTCGCGGCGATGCCGTGCTCGCCCGCGTTTACGCGGGCCGCCTGTTCGCGCAGCAACCTGGCCCGCACGCCATCGAAATCGACAACGTGCAGTTTCAGCGCGGTCTAGTGGCTACCGAGTACGCCCCAAGCAGCATGGAATCTGCTGCAGCGGCCATGGCAAACGCTGCAGCGACGGCGGGCCTTACTTCGACTGTTACCCAGCAGGGGCAGCAGATCACGGCGCTGGGCCAGTCGGTGACTGGCGTCCAGGCCGAGGTGAAGGGAAAAGCCAGCGCCTCTGTCGTTCAGACGCTTGAGGCAAAGGTCAACAACCAGGGCAGCGGCGGGAATCTGCTCATCAATTCGACGTTCCCGAAGTATCAGCGCAACGGCTGGGGTTGGGGCTCGAACCCTGGTGCAGCATGGGTAGAGCTTGGCGATCCGACTCCCGGCAACGACAGTTTCCATCCCCCTGGCATCTATGGAGTCGGCTCGACCTCCGGTGGCACTACCTCAACGCAAATTGTCTGGTGGGGAACTGAGTACGGCATCCCTGTCGAAGCCGGCCAAACCTACATGGCTTCCGCCTGGTTCAACACTCACCGCTGCTCTTGCTACATCGAGATCAGTTACTGGGACAAGACAGGGAACTGGCTTGCGCAATGGGGCTCACCGGAAACAGGGCACACGGGGAACAGTGGCCCGCCACTGCTTTCCGAGATGCCACGCCCAAGCATCAAGACCGTCGCACCTCCTAGAGCTGCTCTCGCTCGGTTCAGGATCATCGTCAAGCCCAACGGTGAGGCGTGGCCGTATTTCTGGATGTTCCGCCCAATGTTCTCGCGGGTTGAGCCGGATGCGACGCTGCCACCCCCGTGGAATGCCGGCGGTTCAGAGAGTAGTGCCAAGTGGGGCTTTGCGCTCGACGTGAATGGCAATGTCTCCGGCATGGAGATGGAAGCGACCGGGGCAAAGAGTGAGCTAAAAATTCTCTCCAAGATCCTGCGCCTGATAAGTCCTGGCACACCAGACGGCATGGAGATCCAAGACGGCTATCTGCGCGTCTGGCGTGGCAACGTACAACGCATCATCGGTAACGGCTTCGGGCCTGATGGCCTGATCGACTATTTCGGCCCTAACGTCGGCGCTGCGGGTGCAACGAAGCGTAACGCAACCGTGTGGATGGACGTAAATGGTGGTGCGTACTGGGGTGGTGCCATTGCGGCCGGTGTCCGCCGCAATGCGATGCAGACAACCACTACGCAGACCATTGGCGCTTCCATTGTCGTCGGCCCGTTCAGCACAAGCGGCCGGAACAAGAACGTCGTTGTCAGCTACCAGCGAACTGTCGTGCGAACCAACAACCGAATGGATCGCCAGGGCTTCGTCGCAGGCGGAAACAGGAACGCCTGCGCGGTGAATGTCTACAGGAAACTGGGCAGCAACGCGGAGCAGTTCTGGACGAGCTTTGAAGCCAGCGGCGGCGTGTCGATTACGAACGAGTCCGATGGCCCAGATATGGCGATTTCGTTCTGGTCTGGATCGGTAACATTGAACGACAGCGAAGGCACGCAGGACCGCACCTACCGTGCAGAGATCGTCGGGTTCAGCGAACAGGACGTTAGCCATCAGACTGGAAGTTTCACCGGCCTAGACATCACCGCCAGCCTTTCCATCGTCTCCATTGAGGAGTGACCCGCTCCAGCGGCCGGGCAATGCCGCTCATCCAATAAGAGGAAACACCCATGCGCTTTGATGCTCGCCTGTACCTTCGCACCGAGTCTGCTGACCAGCCCGGCGTGACTCTGCAGTTCCGTCCAGTCAGTCAGCCGAATATGCCCCAGATCAATCTCACGGTCGATACGGCCGACGCCGCCGCGCTGAAGGTTGGTGCTGTCTACCGCTTTGAGGCAACTGAAATCACCCAGGAGGGTTGACCAGTCGTGCGTACCTTTGGCCGTTGGGCGGCGTCTCCGCTCGGTGCTGGTCTACTGGTAGAGGATGGCGGATTGACCGTAGCCTCACCGGGGGCCGTTGTTCTTGCTCGCATCGCCAGGAGCACCTTTCCGCTTACCGGTCCTGCCGGCGCTGAGTTCATGCTGTGGGGTGATGATCCTCTCACTGCGATCATCGGCCTCTGCAATGCCGCAGCGCCGTTGTCATCCGAACTGGGCGCATCCAACGGGGTGGGTTGGAAGCTGCACACCGGCCAAGTGGTTCGCAACGGCACGGTGATTGCCAGCGGCCTGCCAATTCCCGCCAAGGGAGAAGCGCTGGGCGTGCGCGTGCTGCCTGGCACACCCGCGCAGGCTCAGTTCTATCGTGATGGCCAGCAGGTGGCCAGCGTTGATGTCTCAGCGGGTGGCCCGTACTACTTCGCCGTGTCCATCGCCGCTACGAAAGCGCGCGGCCTGCGCTGTATCGTGAACGCTGGCCAGTGGCAAGGGCTCAGTCCGGCCGCACTGGCGGGATGGGCGCAGGCTGCCGATGCGATCCCCGCGATCCGCGTCGCAAGTGAGGACTACATGAGCGCGGCCAGCGACTCGCCAGCGAACACCGCATTTGCTGGAGTCATAGCTACCGAGGGCCTGAGCACGATCAGCGCAGTTTCGTTCTGGATGTGGGGGAACGAGTCGCGTGCCGGCAGCGCCCAGGTCCGCGTACAGGACGCCGCAGGGATGCTGGATGCCGCTGCGCTGTCCGCTATTCGTGACGTGCCAGTCACGGTGCGCCAGGTCGAGCAAGGACAGTCGATGGCCGGTGCGGTGCCGGTCGCCCGGTATGTTCTGGATCGAATCGAGGTCGAAGACGACAGCTACAAGCGCCTGACGTTCAAGGACGCGCACAGTGACCTGGATGGGCCGCTGAGCAGGGCCGTATTTCTCCCGACCCACGGCGAGAGCATTGCCTGGCAGCCCCAGCCCGTGGTGATCGGGCTGGTGCGAAGCGTACCGACCACGGCGGTAAACAGTGATGGTTCGCTGCAGTGGATCTGCGATTCGCGCCTGCAATCAGTGATGAATGTCCGTGACCGCGCAGTAGAACTGGTAGCCGGCACCGCGTACAGCCTGGTTGCTGGTGGACAGCAGCTCTCCCTGCAGTCACCGCCTCTCGGGCCGCTGACGGCTGACGTTTCGACCATCGGCGCGGACCGGCCGGCAACGCTTCAACAGGCGCTTTCAGACGTGTTCGGCCGTATTGGGAAAGCCGCGTGGCAGAGCGCCGACGCGCTCGCCATCGACCAGGCTACGGGCTATGCCGGGGTGGGCTACTTTGCGGACGGAAACAGCACGCCGCGCGAGGCCTTGGCTGCGATCCTGGGCAGCTACTGCGCCGACTGGTGGCAGGACGGGGATGGCGTGCTGCGCCTGGCGCGATTGATCGACCCTGAGAGCGTTGCCGATGCGAACCTGGCATTTGAGCTCGACCTGGTCGAGCTCGCCGCTCCGCTGGTTGTGCTGCCGGATCTGGCCCCAGGCCTTACCCGACGCATGGGCTATCGGCCCAACGCGGTAGTCCTGGCAGACGGCGATATGGCCACCGGCCTGGACCAGGTGCCGCCCAGCATCCGCAAGGAACTGTCCGCCAGCCACCGTGGCCAGGTCTACGCCACCGGGGATCTGCCTGCCTGCTACCAGCACGCGGAGGCTGCGCCAGCGGTGGAGTCTTGCTTCGATAGCCGCGCTGACGCTCAGGCAGAGATTGATCGTGTCGTGAAGCTCTACGCAGTGCCCCGCAACTTCTACGCCGGCCGAATGACCGCGCGGCCTGACCTGCAGCTGCGACCGGGCCAGGTCGGGCGCATCCGCTACCCACGCTATGGCCTCGCAGCCGGTCGAAAGGTGATCGTCACGGCGGTGACCAGCAACCCCATCACTGGCGAACAGACCCTGAAATTCTGGGGCGCATAAGGACTGCCACATGCTTATCGGATTCTCCCCTGCGAGTGTTACCGCTGCCGCTGACGGCGCCACTGCCGCAAACATCGCCGCCCTGGTCGATGGGCGGCCCACCAGCATCACTCGACTCAGCGGCGGTGCGTCGGCCGTCCGACTGCGGTTGACCTGGCCAGCCGCCGCTGGCGTCCGTGTCGTTGGCATGCTCGGTTTGTCCTGCCCGGTTGGCACCTCCCTCAAGCTCACGGGGCGCAAGGCTGGCGATGCCACCTATGGCCAGGCCCTCGGTGGGGCCTCGATCACACAAAAGGTAGTCGAGCTGGTGGATGGAAGCCGGGCGGCCTGGTGGGTGCTTCCAGCGGGCACCGTGGCCCTGGTAGGTATCCAGGTCGAGATTGGGGTGGCGGGCCTTGACGTGGGCGAGCTGTTTGCCCACCAGGCGGTAGACCTACCCATTGAGCCCGGCTCAGAGACTGAGCGCATCGACCCAAGCATTGTGGAGCGCACCTTGGGCGCAGGCGTCAACGTGGTGGCTCGGCGCACCTACCGGCGCCTCCGCTTTACCCCTCAGACCGACCGTCTGCAGGTCGCCCGCCAGGGCGGCCTGGGGGGCGGGATGGACTGGGAGCGACTGGCTATGGCGGCTGCAGGTGGCGCGCGGATGTCACTGGTGCCGCGCTGGGGAAGGGATGGCGCCCTGGACACGGAGGAGCTCCATCGGACGGCACTGTATGGCACGGTGGTGGCCGGGTCCGCTGGGCACGCTGGCGGCAACCAGTTCCGCAGCGGCGGTTGGGTCGCCGATGAGCTCCCCCCGATTTGAGCCCCGCTTGAGGCGGGGTTCTAACCCCGTTTGAGGGGCTATCGAACGGTCAGGCAAAGGGGGCTCACAAGGTCGATTCAGCCCTGACTGGCCAGAGCTGGGGATTCTGCAAACCCCGTGTCCCGATTTCGCAGAGTGACTGTCCGCTTACAGGGGAACGGATGTCACTTGGTCGCCCCAGGTACTGGATCGTAACAAACGCGAACGGTTATCATTTCATTAACCAGGCAGGTCACCGTCTTCCGCACGGCCGAGACCCACCCAGCTGCGCCGGTTCCAACCCAGCGCCCAACGACCCATGGAAGGGGGCTGCCTGCTGTCTGCGTGCGCCTGCTGCTTCCACCGGGTCCCCCTCCTCCGATGGAAGCCGTCATGTCCCTGTCGTTCCGTACCCCTTCCGCGCGCCTGCCGCGCACCCGCCTGGCCTGCGCTCTGGCCACCGCCTGCCTGCTGGCCCTGCCCGGCCTGGCCGCCGCAGAGGCCAGCGCCGATGCCTCCACCAAGGATCTGGATACCGTGGTGGTCACCGCCTCGGGCAACCAGCAGTGGATCAAGGATGCACCGGCCAGCATCAGCGTGATCAGCCGCGAGGACATCGAGCGCCAGCCGGTGCACGACCTGGCCACCCTGCTCAGCCGCGTGCCGGGCGTGACCGGTGGCCTCAGCGCGGTCGGCGAGCAGTCCAAGATCAAGCTGCGTGGCATGCCGTCCAATTACACGCTGGTGCTGGTGGACGGCAAGCGCATGGGCAGCTCGGCCTCGACCAACTACCGGCCCGACCTCGGCCGCCAGGATCTGAACTGGATCTCGCCCGACCAGATCGAACGCATCGAGGTGGTGCGCGGACCAATGTCGTCGCTGTACGGCTCCGACGCCATGGGCGGCGTGATCAACATCATCACCAAGCGCATCGGTGATGACTGGAACGGCAGCGCCACCCACAGCTATACCCGCCCGGGTGATGGCAAGCGCGGTGATACCCAGCAGATCGGTGCGACGTTCTCCGGCCCGCTCGGCGAGCGCTTCGGCCTGCGCATCGGTGCCAACAGCATGCGCCGCGACTCGGACCGCTCCAACGGTGGTGTCTATGGCAATGCCTACGCCGGCGAGAAGGACCGCAATGTCGACGCGCTGCTGCAGTGGAAGCTCAGCGATGCGCAGGAACTGTCGCTGGAAGCCGGCCACGGCGTGCAGCAGGCCTTCATCGACGCGTCGCTGGAAAAGCAGGACGAAGGCGCCTGGGGTGCCAGCGAACTCAAGCGCAGCTCGCTGGCACTCAACCACGATGGCAAGTGGAGCTTCGGCAACTCGAAGCTCAGCGCGTACTGGACCGAGTACAAGAACGACATCGGTGCCACCGGCCGCTCCGAGGCCACCGATACCATCATCGAAGGCAGCCTGACCACGCCGTTCACGCTGGGCGTTGAACACCAGTTCGCCGTCGGTGGCCAGTGGAAGCGCCAGGAACTGACCAATACCGATACCATCGGCCGCGCGCCGATCGACTATGCCGGCAATGCCGTCAGCGGCTCCAACCTGGAAGTGGATACCTGGGCATTGTTTGTCGAGGACGAACTGAAGCTGCACCGCACGCTGGCGCTGACCCTGGGCGCACGCCTGGATCATCATGAGAAGTTCGGCAGCCACGTCAGCCCGCGTGCGTACCTGGTCTGGCACCCGGCCGAACAGTGGACGATACGTGGTGGTGTTTCCAAGGGCTTCCGCGCGCCCAGCCTGACCGAGAACTCGCCCAGCGCGGCCACCCAGTCCGGCGGCCGCGGCTGCACCTCGCTGATCCCGCTGGGCTATACCCGCGGTGGCTGCTACATGGCCGGCAACCCGGACCTGGACCCTGAAACCAGCACCAACCGAGAGATCGGCATCAGCTTCGACAATGACCTGTTCGATGCCGGCCTGACCTACTTCCATACCGACTTCAAGAACAAGATCGAGTACGCGCCCCTGGGCAAGTTCAACGGCATCTGGTGGACGCGCATGAGCAACGTGCAGCGCGCGCGCACCAGTGGCATGGAAGGCAACTTCAATGTCCGCTTCGGCGAGCAGTGGCGCTGGCGCACCTCGGCCACCTGGATGAAGGAAGCCAAGAACCTGACCACCGGCAGGAACCTGATCGATACGCCGGAGTTTTCCGGCTATTCGTCGCTGGACTGGACGCCCAACACGGTGTTTTCCAGCAGCCTGTCGGCGCAGTACACCGGCAAGCAGACCGGTACCGCCACGACCTTCCTCAAGGCCTACACCCTGTATGACCTGACCGCAGCCTGGAACGTCAACGAGGTACTGACCCTGCGCGGCGGCGTCAGCAACCTGGCCGACAAGAAGCTGTATGCGGAAGGCTCCACCGACTACTTCGTGGCCGGGCGCAGCTACTTCATGAGCATGACCGCGCGGTTCTGACCGGCGGCGCGCGCCGCGATCGCGCTGGCAGCACGCCAGCGCGATCGGCGGTGTTGCGGATTACTCGCTTTCCAGCGCGGCCGCGGCCGCGTTCTGCGTAGCGGCCGTGCGTGCACGGTCCATCGCTACCGCCAGTTGCTGGCGTGCGAGCAGTTGTTGTGCCTGCACCACTTCAGGTGTCGGCAGGAGCACCGGTCCCGGTGCGTTTTCCGGTATAGCAGGTGTGGTCATGCAACCTCCATGGACATCCCGCCGCCGCCCGGGTTCAGCTGGGGCGGCAGCGGAACTGCGCACCCTATCCTAAAAACAAGGCGGATGGGTGACGGTGCGGCGCCCCGCCGCAGGCCTGCACATGCCGGGCGCGTCACATTTTTGACGGTTGAGGGTAGTTTCCTGAACCGTCGGCCTCGTATCATGTAACCGTTTTCCTACAAGGACGTAATCGTCAATGAACACCGTCGACCTCTCCCGCTTCAGCCCGAAGTGGCAGTTCCGCTTCAATTTCTTCCAGCAGCACGGCGCTCCGAAGGAGCCGCGCTTCAAGGAAGCCTGGAAGGCGCTGTCCTTCGGCGACCGCCTCAAGATCAACATCAACTTCTTCGCCTTCTTCTTCGGCTTCATCTACCTGTTCATTCTGGGCATGTGGCGCAAGGCGCTGGTGGTGATCGGCATCGGCCTCGTGCTGGGCATCGTGTCCCTGTTCCTGCCGGACATCATCGCGCGCCCGCTGTTCATCGCCATGAACTTCCTGGTTGCCGCCAGCACCAACTACAGCTACTACCTGGAGCAGGTGAAGGGCAAAGCCAGCTGGAATCCCTTCGAAGGCATGTTCTGACGCGATGCTGCCGCCGCACTCCGGCCTGGCATAGCATCAAGCAGACATGAAGACGCCCGGCCTTGGCCGGGCGTCTTCATGTGCGCGCAACAGGATCAGGCCGCGCGGCGGACCGTAGCCACCGGCTCGGCCTGCAGGCGGAAGCGCGAGACCGCCACCGCCAGCTGCTCGGCCTGTTCTTCCATCGCACGCGCGGCGGCACTGGCCTCTTCCACCAGTGCGGCGTTCTGCTGGGTGGTCTCGTCCATCTGCACCACGGTCTGGTTGACCTGCTCGATGCCCGCCGACTGCTCGCGCGAGGCTGCCGAGATCTCGGCCATGATCTCGTTCACTCGGCCGACCTGGCCGACGATTTCCTGCATGGTGCGGCCCGCGCCGTGCACCAGCTGCGCACCGGCACCGACCTGCGCCACCGAGGCGTCGATCAGCTCCTTGATCTCCTTGGCCGCGCCTGCCGAGCGCTGGGCCAGCGCACGCACTTCGCTGGCGACCACGGCGAATCCGCGGCCCTGTTCGCCGGCACGCGCCGCTTCCACCGCCGCGTTCAACGCCAGGATGTTGGTCTGGAACGCGATGCCATCGATTACCGAAATGATCTCGGCAATGCGCTGCGAGGAGGCCTCGATCTGTTCCATGGTCTGCACCACCTGGCTGACCACCTGCCCGCCTTCGCTGGCCACGCCCGCTGCGGAGCCGGCCAGGGTGTTGGCCTGCAGCGCGTGGTCGGCATTCTGGCGCACCGTGGAGGTCAGCTCTTCCATCGAGGCCGCGGTCTCTTCCAGGTTCGCCGCCTGCTGCTCAGTGCGGCGCGACAGGTCACTGTTGCCGGCGGCAATCTCACCCGCCGCCAGGCGGATGCTGGCCGCCGACTGCTGGATCTGGCCAACGATCTGGGTCAGCTGCTGCACGGTGCTGTTGGCATCGTCGCGCATCACCGCGAACACGCCGTGGAAGTCGCCCTGCATGCGCGCGCTGAGGTCGCCTGCGGCAATCGCGCGCAGCAGCGTCGACAGCTCGGCCAGGTTGTGGTCGCTGACCTGCATCATGGTGTTGAGGGTTTCCACCATGCGGCGGAAGTCGTGGTCGAAGCGCAGCGTGTCGCCGCGCACCGCGAAATCGCCGGCCGCTGCGGCGGCGGCCAGCTGCTGGATCTGATCGTTGATCGCCGCCAGGTTGCTCTTGGTGGTGGCCATTGCAGCGGTGAACACCGCCTTCTCGCCCGGCAGCGCTTCCATGTCCACGCTCAGGTCACCCACCGCATAGCGCTGCATCACGTCGACCAAGCGCTGGGTGACGGCGTTGCTGGAGGCCACCAGCTGGTTGCTGTCAGCCACCATCCGGCCGTACTCACCCGGGAACGCCGTGGCGTCCATGCGGTAGCTGATTTCACCGGCGTCATGGCGACGCGCCATTTCCGCCTGCGCCGCCATCACCGACTGCAGCTGCCCCCGCATGCCCTGCATCGCGTCCAGCAGGCGGCCTACTTCGTCGTTGCTGCGTGCCGGCAGGGTGCTGTCCAGCTTGCCCGCGGCGACATCGCCGGCCACGCGCACGGCTTCGGCCAGTGGGCGGATCGCCAACCGGCGCAGCAGCACATAGACACCGGCACTCAGCGTCAGCGCGGCCACCACACCAACCAGCAGGGTCAGCCACAGCAGCTGGCGCGCCTCGGCCACGATCACCGCGTGCGGCATCACCACACCCAGTGCAAAGCGCTGCGGCGCATCGCCCACACGCAGCGGCACGTATACGCGCACGTTGCCGGCGGCATCCGGAGTGAAGGCTTCGAACCGGCGGTCGGCGGCGATGTCTGCCAGCATGCTGCGGGTCAATGCGTCGCCACGTGGCTTGCCGATTTCGGCGGCATTGGCCGAGGCCAGCACCACGCCATTGGGCGAGAGCAGTTCGACGCGCCCGGCGCCCATCGGCTTGAGCGTGGCCAGGTGCTTCTGCAGCGCCGCCAGCGAGAAGTCCACAGTGAATACACCGAGGAACCGGCCGTTTTCGATGATCGGCGTGCTCAGCGTGCTCATCAGCACCTGCTGGCCACCGATGTCGTAGGCGTAGGGCTCGCTTACCTTCGCCAGCTTGTCGCGGCTGGGCACCATGTACCAGTCACCGGAGCCACTGGCCGTCTCGGTGTAGTCGGTCATCGTCGACTGCTGCGGCTTGCCGTCGTGCCAGGCCCAGTAGCTCATGTAACGACCGGTGGCATCGTGCGCTTCGGTGTTGACGAACTCGGCATCCTTGCCATCGAAGGCGTCGGCCTCCCACATGGTGCTCTTGCCCAGCCACTCGGGGTGGGTGCGCAGCTGCTCGCCCAGCACGGCAGCCAGGCTGGCACGGTCCGGAACATCGCCGCGCGCGCGCTGGGCGAGCACGGCCTCGACCATGGCGTCGTTGCTGGCAAAGGCGGTGCCCAGATCGGCCGCGACCTGGCGGGCTTCGGCGGTGGCTTCGCTGGCCATGGTCTGGCGCGAGGCGTCGATCAGGCTGGCGCTGGCCTGGCGGTAGATCAGGAACGCAGTCAGGCCGAAGCACAGCAGCGCGATCGCAGCGGTGCCCAGCATCAGCTTGTGGGCGATGCTGCCCGGGCGGCGGGCAGCGGCGGAGCGGGGAGAAGGCATGGAAGGATCCGCAAGGCAGTTCAGGACGACCGGCACCGCGAGGGCACCGCGCAGGTGCGCGATCCGTCGCGCAGGCCACCGGCCGCCGGGACACGCCCGGCGCTGGAAGCGCACCGGGTTAGCGGCCGCCTGCGAACGAGGTTGAGGCGGTCCATCTGCACATTCCTGAACCTGCTCAGGGTCGGGTCAGGAACCCGCCCCGCTGCCGCCCTATTCGGCCACGCGGTCCTTGATCCATTCCGCCCGCGGCAGCACCTCGATGCTGCCAACCGCGTACTGCTGCAGCACGTCGTCCGGGCCGAAGCGCGGCTGCCAGCCCAGTGTGCTGCGCATCAGTGCACTGTCGTAGACGCGGTCAATGCTCAGCGGCAGCGGCCAGCCACGGCGCTCGAACTCGGCCAGCAACTGCGGGGCGCGGCGGGCCAGCACCCTGCGGGGCTGGGTCGCCAGTTCCAGGCAATCCTCACGCAGGAACGGCGTCGGTGCGCAGGCAATGTAGCGTGCGAAGGCAGCGCCCTCATCGTGCAGCAGCGCGGCATGTGCGCTGGCCACGTCGCGCGCGTCGATACCGCGGTGCAGGCGGAACATCGCCATCCGCTCCGGTGGCTCGGGGAAACAGCGGGCCATGCGCAGCACGCGCACGCTGAAGCCCGGCGCCGCAGCGGCTTCAGCCAACGCCTCGGCCTGCAGCTTGCTGCGATGGTAGATGGTGCGTGGCAGCGGCTCGGTATCTTCATCGATCCAGCGACAACCGCCCGCCACCACCGCATGGCCATACAGCGCCGTGGTGCTGGTCAGCACGAAGCGGCGTGCACCGGCCTCGCGGGCAGCCTGCAACAGGTGTGCAGTCGCCTCCACATTGATCTGCTGGAATACCGCATCCGGCACCAGGCCGACATGGGGTGCGTGCAGGGCGGCGGTATGGATCACCGCGTCGACGCCCTGCACTGCCCGGATCACGGCCTGACGATCGGTGACATCGGCAATGATGCGGGTGGTGGCGAATGGGCTGCGATCCAGCCCCACCACTTCGTGGGCCGCCGCCAGCGCGCCGAAGATCGCACGCCCGATCCGCCCGGAACTGCCGGTCAACAGAATCTTCATTGAGTCCATTCACTCGAAGCGCCCGGGAACTACCGGGATGCATCGATTCTAGGCACGCTGCATGTCGTCTGCGATAGGGCGCGGTTGCAATTGTGCGTTCATTCTGGCGATGCCGATCGGGCGAGCAGCTGCCGGGCGACGAACAGCGGATCGTCACCGCCTGCTGCATCAGGCGTGACGCCGGTGCGTTCCCAGTTGGTTCCGGTACGGAGGTTGATCGGCTGCCGGTCGGGAATGCTGATCTGATAGCCATCCGGCAGCAGCACAGGATCATCGAACATATGTGCCGCACCGCCACTTCGACTACCAACGACACGTGCCCGCCCCTGCGCCTGCAGCGAGTACGCGACGAATTCGGCGGCCGACCCGGTGCGGCGGTCGATCAGCACCACCAGCGGCTTCAGGTACAGCCCCAGGCTCGCCGGTGGCAACGGTACCGGACTGCGCTGGCCACGGCGTTGCAGTGACTGCACCTGGGTGATCTCCGCCGCCAGCAGGGTCCGCACCAGCAGGTCCGCACTGCCGTCATCGCCACCACCGTTCTGGCGCAGGTCCAGCACCAGGCCATCGGTGTCGGCCAGCAGGGTGAAGGCAGCAGCCAGCTTCGGCCGGGCCAGATCGAGCGGATAGAAGGTGCTCAGGCGCAGGTAACCGATGTTGCCTTCCAGCACCCGCACCTCGCGCACGCCCGCACCATTGCTGCGCGCATCCGCGCGCCAGGCCATCAGCCAGTCATCCTGGCCGGCGCGGGCATCCACCCGCTCGACATGGAAGTGGCCATCGAACACGTCCAGATCCTGGTTCAAGCGTGCGCTGAACGCCTTGGGGTCCGCGCAGCTGTCCACATAGCGCTGCTGGGTGGACCAGCCGCGCACGGCCTCGGCAATGTGCGCGCCTTCGGCCACGTCCAGGTACTGCGCCTGTATCGCCGTGGCCGCCGCCTGCAGCACCGCGTCCTGGGCCGGGCAGGACGCCGCCAGCAGCGCGCCCAGGATCCACGAAACCGCCATGACCGCACCCCATGTTGATGATATGTAAGTGCTTATATATCATCGCCACCATGGATCTCCAACATGCCCCCCTGGGAACACTGCTGCGGGCCCTGCTCGACCAGCTGGACCCGGCGGTCGAGCAGGCCTACCGCGACCTGAAACTGGACTACCGGCCGCGCTACACCCCGGTGCTGCGCACGCTGATGGCGCAGGGACCCTGCCGCATCAAGGATCTCGCACTGGCCTGCGGGCTCAGCCATTCGGCGCTCAGCCAGACGGTTTCAGCAATGGTGCGCGACGGCTGGCTGCACGCTGCGGTCGGTGAAGACAGCCGCGAGCGCATCCTGCAGCTGAGCCCGCGCGCGCTGCAGGCGTTGCCGGCGCTGCAGGCGCAGTGGCAGGCCACGGCACGCGCGGCGCGCAGCCTCGATGCCGATCTTGGACAGTCATTGGAGCAGGTGCTGCGCGACGCACTGCAGGCACTTGAACAGCGGCCGTTCGCGCAGCGACTGCGCGGCACGCCCCAACGCTGAGGCGCTTACTGCTCGGCCGCCATCTCGATTTCGCTGAGGAACGTCCAGCTGCCATTGGCCAACCGCAGCTCCAGCGTGCGGCACTGCGCGGCCAGCGGCGCGGCGTTGCCCAGCACGTATTCCTCTTCGGTCGAACCGCTCAGTCCGGCCTGGGTGAATGGCGCCGACAGCACACCGATCTTCACCGCAGCGGCGCCCGGCTCGGCACACATCACCTCCACAGCTGTCGGCGTGACGATGCCCCACGCCGGGCGGGTCATCGTATGCAGGCCGATCCAGTCCACCCGCCGGCGCTGGCCCAGGTCGATGGTCATGCTGGCGTTGCCATGCACGCCTACCCAGCCTGCATCCATCGGGTTGCGCGGATCCCCCACCCGACGATCGAACAGCTCGTGGCCACTGCTGTCCGGATAGTTCGCATCCGGTGCCACGCTGTAGCTGTACGTGGTCTGCACCGGATCGACGAGGTAGGACGCGCCGAGCCCATACAGCCCGCGATAGGTGTTCATCAACCGCGGAGATTCGGCATAGCCCTGGCCGGGGCCGACCACCTCGGACATGTGGTACTGGTTGAGCCAGGCAACGCGCTTGCCGGCCGAACGCGCGCTCCACAACTGCTGGTTGATGCGCTGCACCGACGCGGAGCGATAGGCACCGGACAATCCGTTGCCGGTTTCCAGGAATAAAGGACTGCCATGGTTGAACAGTTCGATGTCGGCCCACAGGCCGCTGGCCCCCAGCGCCACCGACAGCGCCTCGTAATACGCCTCGGTCGAATGACCCGGGCGATCCCACTGGAACAGGCGTGCATGCGAGGCGGCGCCGATTCCGTCCTGCCAGATCTGCACATCCACGCCGGTGGCCGTACGGAACTGTGCAGCAGCCCGGCCCACGCTGGCCGGATCCACGCTGGATGACGCCAGGTAGGGGGCCACCATCACCGGCCGCGAGGGTGTACTGCCTTTGAGCGCCGTCACGATCGCACGGTAGAACGGCGCGCGATAAGCCGGCACCTGTGCTGGCTCGTCGGTGATGTACCAGCCAGCGAACGCCGGATGCGATCCGTACTGTTGGCCCAGCTGGGCCAGCGACTGCGCCGCATCCTGTGCCACGGCCGTTGCGTTCTGCCCCTGCCAGAAGGTGGCGCACTGCCCCGAGCTGTAGGTGGTGCCGACCACGACCTTCATGCCGCGCGCGGCCGCCGCATCGAGCACGGTGCCGAGCTTGCCGGGAAAGCCGGCAATCCATTCGAAATCCTGCACGCCGCTGGCGCAGCCGACGCCGGCACGGGTGGCACGCACCTGACCGAGGATGATCGTGTCGTTGCCCAGGTCCTGCAGCTCATCCAGGAACAGCGGCAACTGCGCAGCCGGTAGTTGTTCGTCGGTAGCCGAATAGCCGACGTGGACAAAGCTGCCGGACAACAGGGGGCTGGCCGCATGGACGGGGGCGGTACAGGCCAGCACTGCGATCAATCCAATCCTGTTCATGTTCTACGTCCCTGTCGTGGCCAGGCGAGTGGCGTTGTTGCGCATCCTATCAACAGCGACGGTGGCCCCATCACGATCATCGACAACGCTGCGCAATCGCCGACTTCAGCTGCCCCCGCAGCAGCGCACGTGCAATGCCGATTCAAGCGGTTGATTCATTCAACTGCGTGATCGAGCCTGCGCGCTCCTTCCCCTGGAATACTCCTCATGCGCACGCCGCCCGCACCGCTCAGCCTGATGGAACGCGACCGCCGCTGGGCCCTGGCCCGCGACCTCATGGCCAGTGAACGCCTCGATGCCCTGGTTGTGCATGGCGACCGGGAAGCCGCCGCACCGGCCGGGTTCTCGCCGGACTGCTACTTCACCAATGACCGGCCCGGCTCGATCGTGGTGTTCGTCGGCGACCAGCCGCCACGGGTGTTCACCTTTGCCTCGCTGATGATTGCCGACCACCTGCAGGCCTGCCTGCGCGGCGACCTGCAGTGGATCGCACCCGAACAGCTGTGGGTTGGAAAATCCGGTCTGGAGGTTGGCCGCTGGCTGCAGCAATGTGGCCTGCACACGGCACGTATCGGCGTGCTGGGGCTGGAGCCCTATCCACCGTTCTACTTCGACGGCGCGATGCCCGCGCGCACCCTGCAGGGCATGCAGGCGGCGGTGCCGAACGCGGAATTCGTACCGGTATATCGTGCGTTCTTCCAGCGCGCCTCGGTAAAGAGCCAGGAGGAACTGGCGCTGATTGCGCATGCCGCCTGGATCGGTGAATCCATGAGCGAGGCGCTGCGTGCCACTGCTCGCCCCGGTGTTTCGGAAGCCGAACTGGTTGCCGCAGTGACCGCCGCCTGTTTCTCGCTGGGGGGCTATACCGCCGAGGTGTTGCTCGGCTCGGGTCCCGAGTATGTGGGCTGGGGACCACCCGCCTGGCAGTATCGTGCGCAGCCGCCGCGCATTCTGCGCGATGGTGACCTGGTGCTGTCGGAGATCTTCGCACTGTACGGGCTGATGGAAACCCAGCATCAGGCCGCGGTTGCCATTGGCGAGGTGCACGACGACATCCATCGCGCCGCTGCCGTCGCCCGCAGCAGCTACGAAGCAGGCCTGTCCGCACTGCGCGTGGGCAATACCTTCGGCGATGTCGTCGACGCGATGGAAGCGCCCCTGCTGGAGGCGGGCGGCTGGCACGTGCACCCGCTGGTCCACAGCCTCAACCCCTATGGACCGATTGGCTTTGGCCGTGCACCGGGCATCGAAGCGCTGCCGGAGGCCGCGCGCTATGCGCACATCGCGCCGCTGCCGACTGTCGGGCGCGAACTGCCCCTCCAGGCCGGCATGTGCTTCGCCTTCGAACCGAACTGTGCATTCGGCCGGCACATGGCCAACATCGGCGGTACGGTCATCGTCGGCGCGGACGCGGGTACCGCGCTCAATGAAAACTCGACACGGCTGATGCAGGCCGATGCCTGAGTTCATCGCCCATCTGCAGACACCGGCACGGCGGCGCGCGGCCGAGACGCGCAGCGGGCAGACCCGAGCCCGACTGCTGCACGCGGGGCTGCAGCTGTTCAGCGCGTTCGGCGTGGAGGGTGTGCGTACCCGCCAGCTGGTGGACATGGCCGGCTGCAGCCAGTCAGCCATTCCCTATCACTTCGGTGGCAAGCAGGAACTGTATGCCGCCGTACTGCAGCGCTGCGCTCAAGCCATTGCCGAGCGATTGCCGCTGCCGGCAACGCCACCCAACGGCGCGCGGCAGGCCGCGCAGCAGCTGCAGCAGTTGATGCGGGCATTCGTCCATGCCTTGCTTTCGGCGCCGGATGCAGGTCCACGCACGCTGCTGTTGGCGCGCGAACAGATCCAACCGACGGCGGCGTTCGCCAGTGCCCACCGTACGCTGTTCGAACCCCTGCACTCCACGTTGGCCGCGTGCGTAGCGTGCCTGCGCGGCAGCGAACCATCCAGCGCCGAGACGGTGCTGCGTACCCACGCCCTGCTCGGCCAAGCGATCGTCTTCGCCGTCTCCCACGGAGCTCTGCAGGCGCGACTGAACCAGGGAGCTCCCTTGGCAGACGTAGAGACGATCGGGTCGGTGGTCAGTGGCATGGCACTGGCGGCAGCGAAGGCAGCGCCCGCCTGAATGGCTGCCTGATCAGCCCCGTGCGCAGGGCGCGTGAAAACCGGGGCGAAGATGGCGACCTGGACTTAGCGTGCGATGGCCAAGCATGGATGCCGTCGTCTACGAAGGCGACGCCCACACCGCAGGAGATTTCACATGACTGAGCAGAACCCGCGCAGCTCCAACCGGGGTTTCGCATCAATGGACCAGGAAAAGCAGCGCGCGATCGCTGCCAAGGGCGGGCGCGCCGCACATGCCTCCGGCAACGCGCATGAATTCAGTCCGGCCGAGGCACGTGTCGCAGGCCGCAAAGGCGGCGAGGCGATCAGCCGCAACCGCCATCACATGGCCGAGATCGGTCGTGAAGGTGGACACGCTCGCCACGCCAATGCGCGCCAGCAGCAACAACAGCCTCAGGAGATCGAACGCACGGCAGCGGGTCCGCAACGCCAGCAGGGCTGAATGCAGCGCGTCAGGCCGGTGCGCGCTGCCGATACAGCCCGAGCGCCGCAAGCAGGGCCAGCGCACCGGCCACAGCCATCGCCCATCCGAAACCACTGGCCATCGCACTGCGATACCACGTCAGCATCTGTGGCGTGGCGTGCATCGAGCCCGGTTGCAGAATCAGTTCGCGCGCCTGTGCCGCCAGCTCCCGCTGCCCGGCCGCCTGCGCGGACGCGGCGAACTGCTGCACGGCGCGCTGGCCCATCAGGCTGCCCAGCAGCGCGATGCCCAGGCTCATGCCTGCCTGACGTAACGCGTTCATCGTGGCTGAGGCAATACCCGCGCGCTCGACCGGCGCGCTGGCCATGACCGCCATGCCGGTCGCCGGCACTGCCAGCCCCATTCCAATGCCAAGCAGCACCAGCACAGCACTGGAATAGGCGTGCGAAGTAGCCGGTTCGAACGTGGCCATCGCGCACAGCGCCGCCCCGGCCAGGGAATAGCCCAGCACCAGCGCGGCGTGCAGCCCGAGGTGGGCGACCAGACGCCCGAACAACAGCGACACGGCACCCATCAACAGGAACTGCGGGGCCAACTGGGAGCCTGCCAGCGCAGCGTTATGCCCCTGTGCCTGCTGGAAGAACAGCGACAGGAAGAACAGGCTGGCATAGGCAGTGAAGCCCAGCACGAACGAGGCCAGGTTGAACATGCCGAAGCGGCGGTCGGCAAACAGGTCCAGCGGCAGCAATGGGCGTGCCACCCGGCGTTCGACGATGCCGAACAGGATCAACCCGGCAGCTGCCACGCCCAGCGCCAGCAGCGTCACCGGGGCCAGCAGGCCATGCGCGCCGATCGCGATCAGGCCATAGCTCAGCGTACCCAGCGCGACGACGCTGAGCAGCTGCCCGGCAGGGTCCAGCGCAGCGTGCTGCGGATGCCGCCGCTCCGGAATTCCCCAGGCGCCCAGCGCCAGCGCGAGCAGGCCCAACGGCAGGTTGATCAGGAAGATGCTGGGCCATCCGACGCGCTGTACCAGTACGCCGCCCAGCAGCGGGCCAAGCACCAGGGCCAGCGCACTGAACGCCGACCAGCCACCGATCGCACGTGCACGTTGGCGCGCATCGGGAAACGCGTGGCTGAGGATCGGCATTGCGGCGGGAATCAACAAGGCGCCCGCGATGCCCTGCACTGCACGCCCGGCTACCAGGGTCGCAAGATTGCCGGCACAGGCGCACAGCAGCGACCCCAGCGTGAAGGTGGCGACGCTGAGCAGCCACATCCGCCGATGACCGTAACGGTCCCCAAGCGGCCCCGCCGACAGCATCAACGCCGACAGCGCGATTGCATACGCATTGATCACCCACTGCAGGCCGGCCATGTCGGTATTCAACGCCTGCTGCAGGGTCGGCAGGGCGACGTTGACGATGCTGATGTCCAGCGAGGCGAGGAATGTGCCGAGGTAGGCCGCCAGCAACAGGGCCGGCCGCTGGAAACGTCGCATGTACGGTTCCCGGGGGAAGGATGTGTACGCATCGTAGCCACTGACTGACCGTCAGTCAATGACTGACGGTCAGTCGGTGCCACAGGCCAGCTAGAATGGGTCCCGTCGCACCCGGATCCCTCCCACATGCAGACCCCAGCTGTCGCCAGGCCTCGCACCAAACCTGCGGAAACCCGCCAGGAAGAACTGATGGACGCCGCGCAGGCGCTGTTCCTGTCAAAGGGAGTGGATGCCACAACCATCAGCGACATCGTCGCCGCAGCGGACGTTGCCAAGGGCACCTTCTATACCTACTTCGCCTCGCGCACCGAGATTCTGCAGGCGCTGGCGCAGCGCTATACCCAGCGTTTCATGGAAGACGTCGACCACGCCGTGCAGCGCTACCCGGCCAGCGATGGCGTAGCACGCCTGCGCGCCTGGATCCGCGCCAACATCGAACTTTATGTGCGCACCCATGCACTGCACGACGTGGTGTACGCCAACCATCATCACCACCAGCGTGGCAACGCCGAACGCAATGCGATCCAGCAGCAACTGCTGGGCATCCTCGAAGCAGGCAATGCCGCAGCTCTGTGGCAGCTTCCAGCGCCCAAAGTCACCGCCTCGTTGATCTATGCCGGCGTGCACGGCGCCACCGACGACCTGATCGCCATACCCGCACAGGATGCCGATGCCTTCATCGCCGCCGTGGTGGATGATTGCCTGCGCATGGTCGGCGTGCCACCAACCGGTGCCAAACGTCGCTGACGGGCTTTCTGCTGCTCAGATGTGGGCGAGGATGTTCAACAGCCGCCCGAACGGGTCACGGACGAAGAAGCGGCGCACACCCCAGGGCTCATCGGCGGGGCCATATTCCAGCGGGATGCCGGCCGCGCGCATGCGCTCCAGTACCTGTTGCAGATTGTCGACTTCTATCGACAGATCCGGCACCGCCGTGCCGGATCCCCCTTCAGTGGCAAAGCTGACCTGCGCCAGCGCGCTGCCCTCGCCGCCATGGGTGACGATCCAGCCGTGGTCCATCACCACCGGCATGCCCAGCAGCTCGCCATAAAACGCTGCAGCACGCGCAGGGTCAGGCGTGGCGATGTTGGCGACGACACGTTTGACGGCCATGTGCGGCGGCTCCGATGCGATTCCCCATCCTCGCCGCTGCGTGCATGGCCTGCAAGCGGGCGGCGCTGAAACAGAAGAGCCCCGTCAGGGACGGGGCTCGTCATCAGTCCTGCATTGCCACTGCTTACACAGCGCCGCAGCGATCCATGACGCAACGATCGTATTCGTACTGGCATTCCATCGCATCACCGCCACCGGACAGACACGCCTGGTAAGCCTTCCAACAGGGAAGATCACATGGCGGAATCGGCCCAGCCACAGCAACCGAACCGCTGCAGGCCAAGGCGAACACCGCACCCGCGATCATTTTCCTGAAAGTACGCATCGACATCACTCCTTGATAAGCCTGGTGAGCCCAGGCCGGGCCACGGTAGCGAGGCCTCCGGGAGATGGAGTGAACGCCAGCGTCACGCCCAATTAACGTGTTCATAAAATTCCTGCCACATAGCTGGGGGGTATCGCCGTGCCTTGGCGTTAACGGCTTTGTAGTCCGTCATCCAAGGAAGTTGTCCGATGAATCACCCGCTGCACGGCCGTTCGTCCCACTCCCGTTCTCCGATGCATAGCCGCCTCGCACTGGCTGTAGCCAGTTCCCTGCTGCTGGCTGCTACGCCCGCCATCGCCAGCGAATCACTCGACACCTGGCAGCAACAGCGCCAGTTGCAGGCCGCCTGGGCGCAACCCCCCAGCCTGGCCAGCACGGCCAGCACCGCGAACCTGTCGGCGCCGTTGTCGTCCGCCGCAACCAGCAGCACCTCGATCCTCGGCAACTCCGGCGATGCGGCCAGCTGGCGCAGCGATGAATTCAACGCCGACTGGGGCCTGGCGGCAACCAACGCGGACCACGCCTACGCGCGCGGCCTGACCGGCACCGGAATCCGCCTCGGTGTGTTCGACAGCGGCACTGGCCTGGACCATCCGGAGTTCGCCGGCAAGAACCACCGCAGCATCCATATCGCTGATTTGCTTGCCGATGGCACCCGCTGCACCAACACCAGCCAGCTCACCGGATCCGGCGCCTGCTTCTCCTCCGATGGTGACGACGTGCAGGTGAGCTACGTCGGTTTCAACGCCAACGTCCCGCAGAACATCCGCGACCTGATCCGGGCCGGCAACTACGTGCAGCCCGGCCTCGAGTTCGAGGTGCATGGCACCCACGTGGCCGGCACCATCGCCGCCAACCGCGATGGCAATGGCATGCACGGCGTGGCGTTCGGTGCCGATCTCAGCGTCGCTCGCCTGTTCTTCAACAGCGCCAGAGAGTGGCAGCCCGTGGGGACCAGCTATTCCGTAGTTTCGCTGGGCAGCGTCGGTCCCGATCCGTCCGCCGTGGTCGACATGTACGCGCAGATGAATGCCCAAGGTGTGCGCGCGATCAACCACAGCTGGGGCCTGAGCAAAGAGCCCAATGCGGTACTGATGGACCAGATCTACAACGATCCGGATGATCGCGCCTATCTCGCCACCTATGCCGACGGTTCGCGCGCCAATGGCATGATCCAAGTCTGGGCCGCAGGAAACTCGCCTGCCCGAGCAGTCACTGCGCCCGTGTCGGCCAGCCCGATCGCAGGCATGTACGCCACCCTGCCGCGCGCCTTTGCCGATATCGAAAAGTACTGGCTCAGCGTGGTCAATGTTGGTCAGGACTTCACGCTCAGCCGAACCTCCAACAAGTGCGCCCTCAGCGCCAACTGGTGTCTGGCGGCCCCCGGTTCGAACATCAACTCCACGGTCTACGGCGATGATTCCACCCTGGCCGCGTCGCTGGGTGTGGATGCCAACGGCAACCTCTCCCTCGATGTCACCCAGCGTGTGCCGACCTACAACTATGGATTGCTCAGCGGCACCTCGATGGCCGCCCCGCATGTCACCGGCGCGCTCGGTCTTCTGTTCGAGCGCTTCCCCTACCTGGACAGCGCGCAGGTCCGTGACGTCCTGCTGACCACCGCGCGTGATATCGGCGCACCAGGCATCGATGAGATCTATGGCTGGGGCCTGATGGACCTGCGCAAGGCCATCGAAGGCTACGGCTCGCTGCGCGTGGACACCAACGTGGTGATGAACCAGAAGGCCGGTGGCCTGAAGGTGTGGGAAGGCGATGCCTGGGATGACTGGACCAACGACATCGGCGGCCCCGGCAAGCTGACCAAGTCCGGCATCGGCTGGCTGCGCCTGAGTGGTGGCAACACCTTCAACGGCGCAGTGCTGCAGGACGGCACGCTGGAATTGAACGGCACCAACACACTCACGTCAGCGGTCGAGGTCCAGGGTGGCCAGTTCCTGCTCAACGGTTCGCTGGTCTCCACCGCCCTGAACACCACCGGAGGCGTGAGCACGGTCAGCAGCAGCGGCCTGCTGAAGGACAGCAACCTGACGGTCAACGGTGGCGTGGTGTCCTTCAACGGCACGCAGACCGGCGGCACCACCACGGTCGGTGCCAACGGCCTGCTGAAGGGCATCGGCACGCTGGGCAACACCCGTGTGGACGGCATCATCGCGCCCGGCAATTCGATCGGCACGCTGACCATCAACGGCAACTACGTGCAGGGTGCAACCGGCGTCTATGCCGCCGAACTTGCCCCGGGCGGCCGCAGTGACCAGTTGCACGTAACCGGCACCGCCACTCTCGGCGGCACCCTGGTCGCACTGCCGGAGCCGGGTACCTACTACCTCGGCGAGCAGTTCAATTTCATCCGCGCCGACGGCGGTGTCAGCGGCCAGTTCGCGAAAACCGACTTCAGCGCGTTCTCGCCGTTCCTGCAGTTCAGCCTGGCCTACGGCGCCAATGGCACCCGCATCGACGTGACCCGGGGTGCCTCGCTCGCCAGCGCCGCCACCACGCCGAACCAGCGTGCGGCCGCGGCGGTGGCCGATGGACTGGCGATCAACCAGGGCCTGCCCAAGCCGCTGACCCAACTGTTCCCGCAACAGGTGGGTGGCGTGCTCGATGGCCTCAGCGGCGAGCTGCATCCGGCCACGGCGCTGGCCCTGGTCGAGGGCAGCCGCTATGTGCGCGATGCCGCACTGTCACGTCGTGCCGGTGCCACCGCACCCGGTGCCGATGCGGGTGATGCCACCGGCGCCTGGGTGCAGGCACTGGGCGGCAACAGCAAGCTGGATGGCAACAGCAACACCGCGCGCACCGACGCCAACAGCAACGGCCTGCTGGTCGGCATCGACCGCGAGTTCGGTGGCTGGCAGATCGGCGTGCTGGCCGGTACAGGCCGCACCGACGTGAAGCAGCAGGAGCGTCGTGCCAAGTCGAAGATCGACAACACGCACTTCGGCGCCTATGCCAGCCACACCTGGGGCGGCTTCGGCCTGCGTGGTGGCGTGGCATGGAGCCGCAACGAAGTGAAGAGCACGCGTGATGTTGCCTTCGCCGGCTTCAGCGACAGCCTCAGCGCGCGCTACAACGCACGTACGCGCCAGGCCTTCATCGAAGCGGGCTACCGCTTCGGCAATGCGGAAGGCGGGCTGGAGCCGTACCTGCAGGTCGCCCGCGTGGAAGTGGACCTGAAGCAGATCAACGAGCGTGGCGGCGCGGCCGCACTGCACGGCAAGGTGGACGACACTGGCACCACCATCGCCACCGCTGGCCTGCGCTTCGACAAGGGCCTGAAGGCCTCGTTCCAGCAGGACAGCTGGCTGCACCTGCGCGGTGGCGTGGGCTATCGCCGCGCCTCTGGCGACCGCAGCCAGGTGGCCAACCTGGCTTTCGCCAACAGCAGCAGCACCTTCGCGGTCGAGGGCGCACCAATTGCCGACAACGCCGTGGTGGCCGAGCTGGGCCTGTCGGCATGGCTGACCCCGCGGCAGCAGCTGGAGCTGGGCTACAGCGGCCAGTTCGGCAGTGAAAGCCGCGACCATGGCGCCACCGCACGCTGGTCTGTGCGCTTCTAAACACGTGCTCTCTTGACGGGTTGGGGCGGCCTTGCGGCCGCCCCCTTTTTTGCCCGCCACCCAGCGTTATGCGCGATGCCGCAGCGCGGCGGCACCTGCCAGGCTGGCAAGTGGCAACAGCAACCCATAGGCCACCAGCGGCCACACGGTATCGCCGGGCAGCACGAGGGTAACCAGCGTGCCGATGCCTGCCACGATCAGGCTCTGCACGGCGTAGTACAGGGCCACCGCCGTACCTGACGCATCGGCGAAATCACGCAGCGCGCCGCTTGCAGCCACCGAAACCACCATCACCAGCCCCACCGCGATGCCCCACATGGGCAGCACCACTCCGACGAACGAGGGAGGCCACGCTGCGGCCAACGCCATCAGCAGTACCCCGGCCACCATCACCCACAGGCCACGCAGGAAGGTACCGCGCAGGTTCCAGCGGGCAATGCACACGTTCGCCATCCGCGCCGTGACGATCATCACCAGCGCCACCGTGGCGAAGGCCAGGCTGAACGACAGCGGCGAGTACTGCATGCGCCCGACCAGCAGCCGGGGCGCGACCGAGAAGAACACGAAGAACGTGCCCATGCCCGCACTGAAGCCCAGCGTGTAGACCCAGAACGCGCCGCTGCCGAGGATGCGTCGTAGCGCGGGTCGCGACGCGTCCCGGCACTGCGGGCGGGTTTCCTGCCAATGCCGTACCGCGCGCATGCCGGCGATCATGCCCAGTACGCCGAGCAGAACGAAGATCGCGCGCCAGCCGAAGGCGCCTGCCAGCAGGGCGCCGAGGATCGGTCCCAGCGCCGGCACGAAGGCCAGCATCGAGGCAAACAGCCCGTACAGCGACGCGCCTTCGGCTGTATCAGCATACACATCACGCACCGTGGCAAAGGTCGCCACCAGTGCCGCCGACGCTCCCACCGCCTGCACGGCTCGCCAGGCCAGGAATGCCGCGCCACTGCTGGACATGGCCAGCGCGAACGACGAAAGCGCGAACAGCAACGCCCCCAGCAACAGGACCGGCCGCCGCCCGATGCGGTCGGACAACGGGCCGAACAGCAACTGGCCGAGGCCAAGTACCAGCAGGTAGATGCTCAATGTGAGCTGCACCAGCGTCGGTGATGTCTGCAATGCCTGCGGCATCACCGGCACCACAGGAAGATAGATGTCCATGGCCAGCGAGGCCAGGAGGTCGAACGGCGCCATCAGCACAATGGCCGATGGCAGCGGGTGGGCCCAACGCGGGGCCTGTCGATTGAACATGGGGAGTCTCCGCCCAGAGTGAATCCGGCGGTGATCCATCCAATTCGCGTGCATCGCAGGGATGATCACCGCAACAACGTCTGCATCGTTGTTGCGGCTCAGCGAACTGTCTGCGGACCGTTCCCGTTGTTCATGGTGTCCATCGAATGCGAATGCAGGTGGCACCAGTGTAGCAATCGTCCACCTGCCGCGCGGCGCTCAGGCCAGGGGCAACATGTCGATGCGCCTGCACGGTGTCTCCTTCACCTGCTCGATCAGCCGCCGCACCACTGGCGAAGTCTCTGCCCGCCGGTACTGCACAGCGATGGTCGAGACGATGGTGGGGCCCGCCAGTGGCAGATAGATCATTCCGGGCAGCACCAGCGTGCGTTGCAGTACCGATGGCACGATCGCCACCGAACCAACGCCGACCGACACCTCGGCCAACACCGCCGCAAGATGTCCGGGCTGGGAACGGATACGTGGAATGAACCCGCCGCGGCGCCCGACTTCCATTGCGCCCACCGGCTGCTCCGGCATGACGAAGCCCTCCCGGGCCAATGATGCCGGCTGTACCGGCGACCGGGCCTGCGCCAGCGGATGGGTTTCCGGCAGGGCCACGCAGAACTGGTCTTCGACTAGGGTGTGTTCGCCGAAACTGTCGGGCACATCCATCGGAGGCCGGCAGAACACCACATCCACCCGTCCTTCCTGCAGCAGCTGCGGGAGCTCGCCCATCGGCCATTCGCTCACCTGCAGTTCCACGCCCGGGTAGCGGCTGCGGAACCGGCTGAGCTGATCCTGCAATGCTCCGGCATACAGCGCCGAGCCGACGTAGCCGATCTCGATCTTGCCGATCTCACCCCGCCCCGCGCGCCGGCCCAGGGTTTCGGCCTGTTCGAACCGGCGCAGCACATCACGGGCTTCCGCCAGGAACACCTCGCCTGCCGAGGTCAGCAGCACCTCGCGCCGGCCGCGGTCGAACAGGCGCGTGCCGAGCCGACGCTCGATGTCCTGGATCTGCACGCTCAGCGTGGGAGTGGCAATTCCCAGGCGCAGGGCCGCACGACCGAAGTGCAGCTCCTCGGCCAGGGTGACGAAGTACTCCAGGTGACGGCGTTCCATGGGCGGCATTTCGTTAGGTTCAAGCTAACGTAACCAGAAAACACCGAGAATGAAACAAACACCGATCATTGATGGAATGGCCGTCCTCCCCTTCCTGCGAGTGACCGGTGCCGCCCTCTCCTCCCCCTTCGCCTGCACGGCACACGCTGCCTGACGCGGTCCTGCTGGTGGCCTCGCTGGGCTGCACGATGACCGTGCTGGAGACCAATGCCGTCGCGGTCGCATTGCCCAGCATCGCACGTGACCTGCACGCTGGATTCGCGGATATCGAGTGGGTGATCAGTGCCTACATCCTGTCCTTCACCTCACTGCTGCTGCCCGCCGGTGCTGTCGCCGACCGCTACGGCCGCCGCCGGGTGCTGCTGATCGGCATCAGCCTGTTCGCCCTCACCTCTCTGCTCTGCGCACTGGCGCACGGTGCTGCCCTGCTCTACCTGGCGCGGGCTCTGCAGGGCATTGGTGCAGCCTTTCTGCTGGCACCCTCGCTGTCGATCATCGGCCACACGTACCACGAGGGGGCCGCCAAGGACACTGCATGGGCGTTCTGGGGCACAGCCATGGGCGTGATGATGGTGCTCTCACCGCTGATCGGCGGCGTGCTGTCCGCACTCTGGGGCTGGCGCGCGGTGTTCGTCGCGATCCTGCCGTTCCTGGGCCTGCTCGGCTACGGCACTCTGCGCTGGATACCCGAGTCGTCAGACAGCGTGGTCCGCCCGCTCGATCCGCCCGGCATCATCACGTTCAGCGCTGCCATCTTCGGCATCGTGTTCTTCCTGGTGGAAGGACTGGCAGAAGGATGGACATCGGCCCCGGCGCTGATTGGGCTGGGCCTGGCCATCATCATGGCTGTTGCCTTCGTCATCGTTGAACGGGCACGGTCACATCCCATGGTCGATCTCGGGCTGCTGGCCAGTCCGCGTTTCGTCGGCGCACTCATTGCCATGGTTGGCTATTCGGTCAGCGCACAGGTGATGGCATCGATGCTGCCGCAGTACCTGCAGAACGGCATCGGCCTGAGCGTACTGGCTGCCGGTGCTGGCATGCTTCCGTTCGCTGCGGCGATGCTGCTGTTTCCCAGCGTGGGCCGGCGGCTCGGTCGCCATCTGACCAGTCCGGCGGTGCTGGCGATCGGGCTGTCGGTCACCGCCGCGGGCAATGCCGTGGCCGGACTGGCCGCGTGGCAGCACCTGCCGTGGCTGGCACTCGTCGCAATGGTGGTGATCGGTGCCGGCGGCGGCATCCTCAATGGCGAGACATCCAAAGCCATCATCGGCGCGGCACCGCGCGAGCGCGCCGGCATGGCCTCCGGCATCAGCGCGACCACGCGCTTTGTCGGCATCCTGCTCGGATTCACCGTACTGTCCAGTGCCTTGAGCCTGGGCATCCGCAGCGCACTGTCCGCGGCGGTTCCCGCGCGCAACGTACTGCCCATGGCCGATGCGATCGCTACCGGCACCTTCGCCGATACGCGCACCGCCGCCTTCGCACAGGCGATCTACAGCCATGGATTTGCCAGTGCACTGTGGACGTCGGCCATCGCCGCGCTGCTGGCCAGCCTTGCGGTGTTGCTGCTGGGCCGTAGCCCCATGCAGCAATGATGCTGCGGCGTTGGTTGCTGAGATGGCCGGGGCAGCCACGCTGCCCCGACCGTGGCGGCCCCGGGGAGAAGGCCGCCGATGATCGTCAGGCCGCCTTCATGGCGTGCTTGCGAGCACGCATCACGTTATGGCACTCCTGCACTTCAGGCAGAAGCTGGGTGACTTCCTGGCGCACGGCCGGCGGCAGTTCGTTGTCCTTCAGCACGTCCTTGAACGCGCCAAGCAGCCGGTCTTCGGACTCTTCCAGCTCGGCCACGTAACCATAGTTGGTGTCGCCGAATGCAGCGCGGACCTTGCCATAGAACTGCTGCATCGAACCGACCACGGTGCCGTGCTCGGCCGGCTTGCCACCGCTGGCAGCAACGGAGCCACTCAGTGCGGCGACGATGCGGCCCTTGACGCCGGCAATACGAGTGAACAGGGCCGACAGTTCGGCATCCTTCACCTTGGTCGCAGCTTCCTCGTAGAACGACTTTCCGTCGCGGGCGATCTCGATCAGATCGTTGAGGCGGTGTTCGATGGTGGACTGGGTGCTCATGGAATCGCTCCTGTGTGCTCGATGGTCTATGGAGAATGACAGCGCGAGTGCGTTGCCTTCGGGACCACTGTGGAGGTTTGAATGTGCCGATTGGGTGAGTACGAATTGATGCATGCATCACCACCCTCAACGCGCCCTGACTCCTTCATCCCGTCGCATTTCCGCGTTCACGGTACCTGAGCAGAACGCCGACGACTCACCATGGCGCGATGACGATGATCAGCGTCACCAACAGTGCGATGGCAAGCACCAGCAACAGCACATGCCACTGCTTCCACGTGGGTCTTGGTTTGCCGGGGGTATTCATCGGATGTCTCCTGGAGTCTGTCATCAGCCCGCAGCCAGACTGAAGCAGAGCACCCTTGGTGCGCGTCGCGGTTTCGTGCATGGCCTGTGCATGAACGCTGTATCCGGCGCGCGACGATAACGCGTCCATAACGTAATCGAGTTGTAAACGGAGTGTTAGGTTCCTTCCGATTCCGCACAGCGGGATTTCAGATCGGTTTCCACGCAGCGATGCGGAAACCCATTCAACTGGATTTGGAGAGAGCCAAATGCACTACAAGTACACCCTGCTTTCCCTGGCAGTGGGCACGGCCTTGGCCGCTGCCTGGTCACCGGCCGCGCATGCGCAGGATGACAGCGATAAAACACCGAAGAACCTCGATCGCATCCAGGTTACCGGTTCGGCCATCCGCAGCGTGGATATCGAAACGCAGCAGCCGATCATCGCCATCACCCGCGCGATGATCGAGCAGCAGGGCTTCACCACCATCGCCGACCTGCTGCAGAACCTGACCTCCACCGGCGCGCCGACCATTTCGCGTGCGCGCGCGTTGGCGTCCGGCGAGAACGTTGGCGGCTACTACGTCAACATCCGCAATCTGGGTGCCACGCGCACCCTGGTTCTGGTCAACGGCAAGCGGCTCGGCGCCACCACCAGCGGCCTGCAGGATCTCAGCCAGATTCCGATGAGCGCGGTGGAACGCATCGACGTGCTGAAGGACGGCGCCTCCTCGCTGTACGGCTCGGATGCAATCGCTGGCGTGGTCAACATCATCACCCGCAAGAACTACGAAGGCCTGGAAGTGTCCATGCAGCACGGGCAGTTCAGCCAGGGCGATGGCAAGGACAGCACGTTCTCGCTGGTCACCGGCGCTCGCGGCGAGCGCGGCGGTTACACCCTTGCGCTGGAATACCAGAAGTCCGATCCAGTGTTTGCCCGCGACCGCGAGTTCTCCCGGTACGGCGGCGCCGGCCCCAACTACCCGGGCGCGGACTGGAGCAACATCAGCCAGAACGGTTCGTGGTGCGACCCGGCGCTCTACAAGTGCAATACCGGTGATGCCGTATTCAAGACCCTCAATCGTGGCGGCGATCCGAAGAACCCGAACGACTACCACCCGATCACGCCGGCCGAGTTCGCCAACGGCAACGACCAGATGCACCTGCAGACCGGCATCGAGCGCCGCTCGCTGTTCCTGAGCACGGACTATGCGCTGACCGACCAGATCAAGTTCACTGCCGACATCGGCTACAACGAGCGCACCACCGACCAGCAGATCGCGGGCTACCCGTACCAGTCGACCAAGTTCGGCACGCCGCTGGACGCGGCCAGCGTATTCAACCCGCTCGACCACGGCATCGCGTTCAATCGCCGCCTGTGGGAAGTGCCGCGCACGACCGAAAGCAAGCTGAAGTCGCTGCGGGTTGCACCCAGTCTGTCCGGCTACTTCGAGCTGGGCACCAAGACGTACGACTGGGAAGTCGGCGCGTTGTTCAACCGCAATGAAGTTACAAAAACAGGCCGTGGCGACATGAGCCTGATCGCTTCCCGGCAGGCATTGGGGCCCTCCTACCTCGATGCCAACGGTGTGGCCCGGTGTGGCACGGCGGCATCGCCGGTCTCGGGTTGCCTGGCCTGGAATCCTTTGCTGCCGTTCGGGGTCGCGGGGGCTGGCTCTCTCTCCGATCCCGAACTGCAGCGCTTCTTGTTCCCGACGTTCAACGATACCGGCATCACCAAGACCCGCAGTTACTTCGCCAACATCTCCGGCCCGGTGATCGAACTGCCTGCCGGTGACCTGTCCGTCGCCCTGGGGTATCAGTACCGCAAGGAAGAAGGCCGCTTCGTGCCCGATGCCTTCGCCCAGTCGCGCCAGAGCACTGCACTGGGCGCATCCACCACCGCCGGTGACTACAGCCTCAACGAGTTCTTCGCCGAAGTGAACGTGCCGATCCTGCGCGACCTGCCGTTCGCCAAGGAACTGACCGTGAACCTGGCTACGCGCTACTCCGACTACAGCAACTTCGGCAGCACCACCAACTCCAAGGCGAGCTTCGCCTGGCGTCCGATCGAAGAGCTCATGATCCGTGGCACCTTCGCCGAAGGCTTCCGCGCACCGAGCATCTCCGATCTGTATGGCGGCCTGGGCACCAGCTTCGAAACCTATGTCGACCCGTGCGGCATCGGCGCCACCAACAGCGTCAACGGCAATGCCGCCTGCAACGCCGCCGGCGTCCCGCTGGGCTACCAGCAGCTGAACCAGAGCCTGAAGCCCTGCGCCAGCTATCCGTGCGCCACGCCTGACGAGTTCACCACCGGCTCCGATCCGAAGCTGCGCCCGGAAGAGTCCAAGAGCAAGACCGTGGGCGTGGTCTGGAGCCCGCGCTGGGTGGACGGGCTGGACATCAACCTCGACTGGTACAGCTACAAGATCACCAACATGATCATCCAGGACAGTGTCGACCGCATCCTGCGTGACTGCTACGTGCTCGGCAACGCTTCGCGTTGTGGCAGCGTCAAGCGCGCTGGCGATGGCCACATCACCAGCATGTTCTACGGTCTGGCCAATCTGGGCTCGATGGAAACCGAAGGCTGGGACCTGGGTATCCGCTACCGCCTGCCCGAGTTCTCGTTCGGCCGCTTCACCATCGACCTGCAGAACAGCTATGTCTCCAAGTACGACGAGGAGAACCAGAACTCGGCCGGCGATACGATCATGATGGGCCGGATCGGCCAGCCGGGCATTTCCCGCCTGCGCTCGAACCTGGGTGTGAACTGGCAGCTCGGCAACTTCAGCACGCAGTACACCGTGCGCTACTACTCCGGCATGGTTGAAAACTGCGTACCGAACCGTCCGTGCACCCTGCCCGACCGCTACGCCTACGGTGAACCGGATGCCCTGCGCAAGGTCGGCTCCAATGCATTCCACGATATCCAGGTCAGCTACAAGCTGCCGTGGGACGGCACCGTGGCGCTGGGTTCGAACAACGTGTTCAACCACCAGGGCCCGATCATGTTCTCCAAGCCGTCCAGCTCCTTCCCCTATTACGGCGGCTTCGATATCGGCCGCACCGTGTACGTGAAGTACTCGCAGCGCTTCTGACGGGCAGGTCCGTGCTCGTGGCCGGCGGAAGGGGAGTCCGCCGGCCACGATGCACACCGCCTCCACCCAATCTCCATCGTTTTTCGACGGAATCTCCAAGGTTCCCGGCAACACTTGATGTCATGACGGCTAAGGAGCAGGACCGCATGGATCGCCACGCGCCCCGACACTGCACACCCGTCTCCAGGTTCACCACTGAATGTGACGGTGTGGCCGGGTTCCGATCTTCCGGACATGCCGCTGCAAGGGAAGTACGAGATGACGACGGCAGTTCGCACCGGCCTGACCGACCTGGTCGCTGACGCGCAGCGGTACCTGCGCAGGATTCTTCCCGGGCTCGCCTCGGCAGTGCATCCACTTGCTTCATTGCATGCCATTCCCCACGCGATGGCATCGCGCTACCACCTCGCCGGGCTGATGCTGTACGGGGAAACCCCCGCCATGCTCGCCGTGGCCCGCGAGCCGGGCGAATCCAGCACCCGCGTGATCCAGGATGTGCGCTGCCTGCGCTCTGCAGCGAATGCACTGGTGCTGTACGTCTCGCCCTATCTCACGCCGACCCAGCGCCGCTTCCTGGTCGAGAACCACATCGACTTCGTGGTCCCGCACACCCAGTTGTTCGCGCCGAGCCTGGCCATTGAGTTCCGCGACGACCCCGATCATGAGAAGAAAGCCATCTCGCTGCTGCCTTCGGCGCAGGCCGTACTGATCCACGTGCTGCTGAGCGGCCAGTCGCGCTGGTGGTCGCCGCGCGAGATCAGTGCCGTCGCCGGCTACACCTCGATGACGGCGTCGCGCCTGTCTGCCGAACTGGTCGGTCGCGGCCTGGTCGAGCGCTCCACCGGTGGCCGCGAGCGCTTCCTGAAGCTGGCCGGCAACCGCGACGAGGTCTGGGCCAGGGCACAGCCGTTCCTGCGTTCCCCCATCCTGAAGGAAGTGGATGTCTGCTGGGGCCCGACCGCCGAGGCACTCCGCGATGCGGGGCATCCGGCGCCGATGGCAGGCCTCGATGCGCTTGCTGAAACGTCACCGCCCCCGATCGGTGGCACCCGCGCACTGCACATCGATGCGTGGCGGTTGCTGGGCGCACTTCCCATGCCCGGCCCGGACTGCCTTCAGAGCGCACGGCTGCAGATCTGGGCCTATCCGCCGGCATTCACCAGTATTGGCGATGTGGTGGACCCGCTTTCGCTGTATCTCAGCCTGCAGGGCAAACGCGGCCATGATGCAGACGCGCTGCAACAGCGGGTGGAACAGGCGCTGAGCGGAGACACGTATCCCGCATGACCGAAGCCCTATGCGGGCTGCTCGCTCGGCACTGCGGCGGCGCGCCTGGCGCTGTACTCAGCGAACACCACGCCGGACACCGCCAGCAGGCCACCGCCCAGTACCCAGCCACTGAGCGATTCTCCCAGCAGCAGTACAGCCAGCGCGGCGGTCACGATCGGCACCAGGTTGAAGAAGCCAGAGACGCGCGCAGCGCCCAGGCGTGACAGTCCGGTCATCCAGGTCAGCGGCGCCAGGATCGAAGCGCACACGGCGGCGAAGCCGATGCAGCCGACCGCCGTGAGGTTGTTCACCCCGGTGCCGACCAGCAGCTGTACCGGCAACAGGATCAGCGATGCAGCGGTGGCCTGCAGGAACAGCGACTCCAGCACCGACAGCGGAATCTTCCAGCGCTGCATCAGCACGTTGTAGGCGGCGAACGCCAATGCACCGATCAGCATGATCGCGTCGCCGCGGTTCAGGCCCTGCGCTGCCAACCGCGCCAGGTCGCCCTGCGAGACCACCGCCACCACACCGGCAGTGGAGATCACCGCGCCAAGAATGGAAGTGCCTCGCACCGGATGGCCCATGAACACGCGCGACAGCGCCAGCGCGATCAACGGAATCAGTGCCTGGATCACCCCCATGTTGGTGGCCGAGGTGAAGTGCGCCGCATAGTAGGCCAGGCACTGGTACATCACCCCACCCAGGCAGCCCAGCACCAGGAAGCGCCCGAGATTGGCGCGCACGGTCGGCAGGTTTTCGCGCAGACGTGGCAGCGCCAACGGCAGCAGGACCAGCGCCGCGACCAGCCAGCGGAAGAAGCCGATGTCGATGGGACCGACCGAGCCCGAAGCAAGCTTGGTAACGATGGTGTTCGCGCCCCACAGCAGGCAGGCGAGGATCGGGAAAAGATAGTTCACGGAACGCGGGTGTACGTAGGGGAATGGCCAGCGTACGCTTGGCGCATATCGAGGACATCCCGAAAATGCGCCACACCGACCCCGGCTTGCGGCAACCGATGGAGCCAATCCCCACCTTCCACCAGCTGCCCGGTCCGATCTACTTCCGGCAGGGTGCGATGGAGCCCACGGACTGGGGCACGCACAGCCATCCGTGGGGCCAGTTCAACTTCGTCGCGCAGGGTGTGATGGAGATGAAGATCGACGGCGAATGGATGGTGTCCCCGCCGCACTACGCGATCTGGATTCCACCGGGAATGGCCCACTATTCGCGCAACCGCTCGCAGCTGGCCTACCGCTCGGCCTATCTGTCGCCGGCCTTGTCACGCCGCTTGCCTGATCGCTGCCGTGCACTGGAAGTCAGCCCGCTGCTGCGCGAGCTGCTGCACGAACTGGCACGGCAGGGCGTGACCGATCCGCAGACCCCGGCCCAGCGGCGTATGGCCGCCGTGGTCATCGACCAGATCGTCAATGCGGCCGTTCTGCCCAGCTTCCTGCCGATCGCCAGCAGCGATGCACTGAAGCAGGTGATGGCGTACATGGAGAAACACCTGTCGGTGGCCGAATCGGTTGCCGAAATCGCGCAGCGGCACCATATGAGCGTGCGCAAGCTGGAGCGCATGGCACGCAGCGAGCTGGGCATGTCGCTCGGCGACTGGCGTGGACGGGTGAAGTTCGTGCGCGCCACCGAGGCGCTGTGCACCCGCCGGCCGATCAGCCGGATCGCCGAGGAGCTGGGCTATTCCGGCGTCAGCGCCTTCGCTGAGATGTTCAAGCGACACGCGCAGTGCACGCCGGATCAGTACCGGAAGCTGCATCGGGCGGGGTGAGGGCGGCCTAGAGAGCGATCAGCAGGTCCACAAGCAGCCTCGGCAGGAACAAGGCGGCCAGAACGCAGGCGAACAGGATGAGAATGACCTTTGCCGTCAATGGGCGACGGCGGGGATTGCTGAAATAGAGGTGCAGATCGCGCAGTTCATCTTCCAGTCCCCTCCGCACGCCTGCGTTCTGTGTACCGGGTTCGAGCAGCTGTCGCTCAAGCGCCTTCAGGCGCTTCATCAGCTCACGCGGCGGTGTAGCCCGCAGGATCAGCTGATTGAGCTCCTGAAGCCGGCGCGCCTGCGGCATCAGCGCTGCCACGAGATCATCCGGCGGAAGCTGTGAGACCCATCGCTGGGCGTCCGCATCCATCTCAGCCTGCAGCACATCGCGTTGCTGCTGCAGTTCGGCCAGGGAAGTGCGGCGCTGCCACATGAGGAGGCACAGGTGTGGTGGGTGGCGGGCAGTGTATCGCCCGCCGTCCCGGGAAGGGTGTCGATTTCCCGCCCCGTCGTTCGTCGGAACAGGAAAGGCAGGCCCTTCGACCTGCAGGAGTGCCACGATGTGCCCGATCCTCACCGCCTTCGCCACTTCCCCGGACCGCGGCCAGGGCCTGGCCCGTGACATGCGCGTGCGCTGGGCGCTGGAGGAGCTGGGCGTGCCCTACAACGTGCAGCTGCTCGGCTTTGCCGAGCTGAAGCAGCCCGCGCACCTGGCCCGCAACCCCTTCGGGCAGATCCCCACCTGGCAGGACGGCGGCCAGATCCTGTTCGAATCCGGCGCGATCGTGCTGCACCTGGCCGAGCAGCATGCCGGCCTGCTTCCTGCTGATCCAGATGCACGCATGCGCGCGATCATGTGGGTGTTCGCTGCATTGAATACGGTGGAGCCGCCCATCGTCGAGCGCTCGATGGCCTGGGTGCTGGAGCGCGAGCAGCCCTGGTATGCGCAGCGTCTGCCAATGCTCGATGAGCGCGTGCGTATGCGGCTGTCACAGCTGTCCGCCTGGTTGGGGTCGGCGTTGTGGCTGGAGGGCGAGTTCAGCGCCGGCGACCTGATGATGGTTTCGGTGCTGCTGCGCCTGAAGAGCAGCGGCCTCCTCGATGAGTACCCGCAGGTGGTGGCCTATGTGGGCCGTGCAACGCAGCGCCCCGCCTACCAGCGTGCGTTTGCTGCGCAGCTGGCGGTGTTCCAGAACGCCTGACGCTACGCCCGTGGGCAGGCTTCAGTGCAGACTGCGCCGACATGCGGTCTGCACCAGCATCAGCTGCGCCACCAGGATCAGCATCGCGCAACCTGACAGCAGCCACGGGTCGATATACCACTGCGCGTTGAAGCTGAAATCTCCGGCGGAAATACGCTTCCAGCCGTTGAAGTGCTGCATCGCCGCGACCACGAATGCGAAGCCGCCCGCGGCATACGACAACCACGGCACGATGAGGCCGCCCGGTCGTGCAAACAGCGTCAGCACACCCAGCACGCCGATGACCGTGCGCTGCACGCGGCAGTACGGGCAGACATAGGCCATCCCACTCCATTCCACCGCCCAGGCCAGCAGGCTGACCAGCACCGCCGCGCCTGCCGCGATGTAGAGGACTCTGGGTGAGATCGTCATGCTGCCATCGTGTGCCATCCCGTGTTCCTTCGTTCAAAGACCCCGGCAGGGTAGCAGCGCGGCAGGTTCAATCCTTCTTGAAAACCGTGCGCTTGCCGATCGGGCTCCTCTTGCGCGCCGTCGGCCGGGCCAGGCCAGGAATCAGGAAGTCGGTCACCTTGTGGCCCTTCTGCACCTTGGACGCCAGCCAGCGCGGCATGCGCCCGCGGCCGGACCAGGTCAGGCGCTTGTACTCCGGGTCACGGTACTTGGCAGCCACTTTCCCGGTTCTGCGCCGTGCCGGTTTCCGGTGGGGAGCGGCCTCTTCGTTCACCTCTCCGCCGAACAGCTCTTCGAGGGTATACCCCGCTTCTGCTGCTGCGGCCTTCAACATCCGCCGTACCGCACTGGCCGGACGGCGGCTGGAAATCAGCTGTTTCCGCTGTTCAGCGGCAACCACCAAGGCGCCCAGCTCCCGAAGGCTGAGCGATTCAATATCAATCGTCATGGGAGAAAGGTCTCCTGCGGACGGCCAGCTGTCAAGGCGCCTTGCCCTTGGCGTAGACACGGGCTTCACTGCCGGTGGGCTCCGATCGCCTTCGCCGGCCATCTCCGAGGACACCGACGTGAGCCACTCATCCCATTCGCTCGCTTACCTGCTTGCACGCATCCTGCTGATGGCGCTGTTCCTCATCTCCGGCCTGGGCAAGCTCGGTGATCTCAGCGGCACCCAGGGCTACATGGAAGCGATGGGCGTGCCCGGCATCCTGCTCTGGCCCACCATCGCCTTCGAGATCGGCAGCGGACTGTGCATCCTGCTTGGCTTCCAGACCCGGCTGGTGTCGATCGTGCTGGTGGGTTTCAGCCTGGTCACCGCTTTCATCTTCCATCACAACTTCGCCGACCAGACCCAACAGATCATGTTCCTGAAGAACCTGGGGCTGGCCGGTGGCTTCCTGCTACTGGCCTGCACCGGGGCCGGGCGGTACAGCATTGATGGCAGGGGGCGGCGCGGGTAAGCGCCGATCGGCGACCCGCACGCGCTAGCGCCGAAGCTCAGCCTCCGGCGCCAATGTGTGGATCACCTTGCCCTGCGCATCGAGGAACTCGATCGCGCCGTAGCCTTCCGCAGTGACAGTCAGGCGCAGTCGCGTGCGGTCTGCCTTGTCATTCAACGCAATGGCCGGGGTGCCGTCAGGCCCGACCACCAGACCGATGCGGGTCGGTGCTTGCACCCCAGGAATCAGCTTGTTGCCCAATGCAGGCTCACGGATCAGTTTCGGCGCCTGGTTGATCGAAAAACTCACCGCACCATCGGGTGATACCCGCCAGCCGATCGCATCCATCGCCGGATGGTCCAGCGCAAGCACCGCCATGCCGCCGTCGACATCGGCGGTGCCGAAGCCACCGCGTTCGCTGCCCTTGTCGTCGTACAGCACCATGCCGGCCACATTGAAGGCGCGCTTGTACTGCAGGCCATCGATGATCGGTGCCGGTGTCTTTCCGGACAGCGTCATGCGGATCACCCCCGTGTCATCGACGATATCGATGCGCCGTGCGGTGATGCGCTCGTGGTCCGGTGTTGCTACGCGCGTCTGCGGTGCCTTGTCGACGATCAGGCGTTGCAGGGTGTCAACCGACGGGCGCTTGGGTGAGTCGGACGGCTCGGCAGCGGCAGGCAGTGCCGCAAGGGCAGTCAGGGCGACGAACATACGGGCACTGCGCTTCATGCGGGCTCCTTGTCGTACGGATCGGCGGAAGCCGCATCATGCCACCCTTGCAGCGCCCTCTCATGAGGGAGGCGGAGTTTCCGGCAGCTGGAGCCCCTGTGCCAGGGCGAATGCACGTGACGCGCGCCAGTACGCCTCAGGCGGCCTCTGCAGTTCGGGCCGGCTCCAGTAGTCATTGATGTGCAGCACGCTCATCACGTCGACCCATGCAGCGCGCGCATCGTGGACGCACATGCGCCAGCGATGATGCGGCGGAAAGTACGCGTAGTACTCAAGCGCCTGCCGCTGTGCCTGCTCTTCGTCAATCCCTGCCTGATGGATCAACGTCCACGCATGCATATGGCGCGCGTGCGCAAGCGCACCGAGATACTCATCCTCATCCAGCAAGGGAATCGGCTCGCCGCGCGCCAGGCACAGCGCGTCCGATTCGGTGTCGTACTCCAGCGACGGCTGCAACAGTTCCGGGTTCTGGTGCCAATACCCTTCGCCCAGCACATGCAGCATCGCCCAATGCCAGGGCTCGTCGTGGAAGAGCAGTTCGTGCTCGTATTCGTGGCCGGCGGTCTGGTCCGGATAGCGTTCGCGTGCCTGTTCGATTGCCAGCGCTTCGGGAATCTGGCCGTAGCGCACCAGGCACCAGGCGAACAGATGCCGGCTGTCTTCGATTTCAGTGGTGAAGTCTTCCACCGGGGCGCGGGTGTCGGGCATGTTCGATCCTTGCGTGTGGATCAGATGTTGCCTTGAAGGCAGACCAGCAGCCGTTCATGCATGCTGGGTTGGTGGGCCCACCAGGAACCACATGAACCATTTATCATACTGTTTTTACTGTATTTCCATATGGTAAGCCGGGACACTTACCGCCAAAGCTACCGTCAGAGAGCAAAGGCTAAGAGCCGAGGACGGACGCCGCGCGGCAATCGGGTGTAAGCCTGGGCTGCATACAGAAGTCGCCCCGAGTACCTTACACGCACACTACCGACCTGGACTCCGGCCTATGTCTGGCACCTTTGCCCCTAAAACCTTTGACGCCTTTCGGACTCACGCCCCCCGATTTCCGTACGGTCAAGGTGCCAAGCACGGCACCCTCTTTCCAATAGATGACCCCTTTGGTTTGCGCCGGGCGGTCGTACCCGTGTTCCAGCGCGATGTGGACGGGTCTATACGCGGAGCTGGCACCGCCTTCCATGTTGACGGCTGGGGCCGACTACTGACTGCGGACCACGTCGTGGACTGCGTCCGCGCCCGGCATCTGCGCCAGATCAAACCGGATGCCCGAATCAGCGCAGATATTACCAAGTCGCCCCACTCCACCGTTCTACTTGGCTATGGGGTTGCATTTGGAACTGTGGGCATACCTGAGCCATGTTGGGCCCCTATCCAGCGTGTGGACGCCATCGTTGCGCAGAAGAGAGCTAATCCGCTATCAGAGCTACAGGGTGATGCCGGCTTTCAAGTTGGCCCCGATATCGCCGGCGTTAGCATCTTGCTAGATGCTGACGCTCCTTCGTTCCACACAGTGGCCGTGAATTTCGGCTACCGCCCCAACGTTGGTGAGATGGTGTTCGCGGTCGGATACCCCGAGCTTCACTTTGAGGCAATGAGCGGGGATGAGATCGCGCGCTATCTGCGAGAGGGAATGTTCGGGGTCTACGGAACCGTCACAGATCTGTTCCCCGATGGGCGAGGCGCAGCACATCCATCACCAGTTTTCGAAGTTGAAGCGGATTGGCCGTCCGGGATGAGCGGCGGGCCCGTTTTCAATAGGTTTGGCGAAGTGATAGGGATAGTCAGTTCTTCATGGGAGCCGAGCGACGGAGCGCCGGGCCTTGGCTACGCAACCTGCTTGGCCATGGTCCCAGAAGCGCCTCAACTTGCCCCGACGCTAGATGACACAAACCCTGGCCGTCGCTGGGGCTTCTGCGTCTACAACTCTGAAACCTTCCAGCTCGCGGACGTGGCAAGCTCGCAAGGTCATGCTGAAGCCTTGTTAGCCCAGCTGCCCCCCGGCCACCTAGTCCGGTGGGGAAGTCACCTGATGGGCGGATATGACTTCATGACTGGCGACGCTGAGTGAGTACTTGAGGCGACTCTTCCATAGGCTACAGATAGAGAGGCAAGCATCGCACACGCGAGCTGCATGACCATCGATGCGCGCGAGTCGGCGCCCCCTTGGGTTGCCTGCAAGCCGTCCTCTCCCCTCTGCGCGCGCACTCGTCTCCCCGCCACGCCTGCACCCTTCATAGAGTGGTTTTTCTGCACTACCTGCACGCGGGCCCCTGACAGGCCCAGCAAGGCTGTCAGGGGCATTGAGAGGCCATGCCACTACCTGCGAATCCCTGCGCAAAAGGGCGGCCTAACGGAGCGTTGAGCGGCGAGATGGAAGCCAGACTTGGGCGGCCAAGTAAGGGAGAAAAAGCAAGCATCCAATAGCGTCCAAGAAGAAACACCCACTGCTTACAGTGTTTCAGGAAGGCCATGAAAAGGGGGTGTGGCACACTTTTTTGGTTACAAGCCTCTTGCAGGCACCGCTGTCTCACTTCCCCTATGACCCCATTGTCTCCCAAGGGTTTCGCCGGTCTAGCTGCTGTCTTGCCGCCCGACATCTTCCATGTGGTATTTCTGACTAACAGTATTTGCTGGTTACATTGGTACGCTGGTTACACCATTCGTGCACACCTTGCATATCAACGACTTGCGATTACCACCGACTCGTACCACCTCGTGGACACGACTGGTTACACTGGTTACAGCCAGTGCCGCAGAGAAGCGCATGGGCTACAGACCAAGGAAGACACGATGATCGCTAGAGCCCCGATTTTGACGAGACTGGCCATATGGGCAGTCCCGTTCTTCAGCGCCACTCTGGCTGCGCCCCTTAGCGCGCAGAATCCCGTTGGGATCCAACTCATGAACGATTTGGCTTGGCATGGCGTGTCTGATCGCGTCCAAGTTCATCAGCCGTCTGTGCAAGGAAAGCCTCCCCACATCGACGTGTGGGAACGAATTGCCATAGGTAATACATACGGCAACTGGGCTTACGTCAAGAACCTCATCGATTGCCAGCAGTGGACTCAGATTCCGTTCTACACGATCGACCGGAATGGCTACTTTGTCCTATGGTCGGAGGCCCCTAGCTCCGCAAAGGCAGCTTGGGACGCGCACGGCCAAGGCAATGAGATGGTAATCGCAGGGGTCTGTGCGCTTTACGGATTCAGGAAGCCGCGTCCGAACAAGGCTGCACCGGACAAAAGCGGGAACTTCGTGGAGCGCTAGCAGCAATGTGGGGGCGGGGGCATCCCGTCGATGATGGGGCCGCGTCAGCGGCCCGCTGTGGCCACCTTGGGGTCATCCCGCTGTCCAGCACACCGCGGTCGCGGCAATCGCGGCTGCAGGCCTGTGCTCCCGCTCTTTGAAGCCGGCATCGGCGCAACAGACAGAGCGTCAGCTTGTTGCAGGCACCAGGTCAAACGGGGCGAAGGTAATAACCTCCTCGCCGATCCACTCGTTCACCATGGCCAAGCGCGATTGCAGGGGTGCCAGTTCCATCGACGCCCACACCGTGGCCGCATCCCGAATCGAGCCGAATCCGCCCGCATTCTGCGGGACGATACCCAGCAGCTGCGGGGGGATGCGCAGCGCGGCCAGAATGTCATCGCGGGTCACGCGCTTGATGCCGGTGAATTCATCCTTGGCAGCCACTTCGCTGATCGGGATTAGCTGCAATCCGTCCTTCTTTCCATTGGGCGAATGCACGAACAGGTTGCGGAAATTGCCCGGCCCACGTGAGTCTCGCAGCGCCTCACGCAAGGCGTCCACGTCCATGCCCTCCGGCTGCGGATCGGTCATGTAGAGGATGAACCCGGCGTGCGAGCCGTTGGTGTAGTACCTGCGGCGGAACAACGTGGCCGATTCGTTCAGCAGCGCCGACTGCACAACGGCCAGCCACTCCGGCAACCCGTAGATTTCCTGATCGGTATCGGCCTCGCGCAACTGGTGCACCGAGCCAGGCGCAAATTCATTCTCGGCCCGCCCGGCTCGCACCTGAAAGAACTCCCCGGGCTGCACACCACGGCGCATGTACTGCGCCATCAACGGGTGCAGCTGCAACAGCCGTCCAGAGTGCGAGATTTGCCGCCCCAGGTAGGCCATGCCGAACACCAGGTAATCCAGCGCCAGCTGTGAAAACGCGGTGCGGTCCAGCGATCGATGCGGGACGAAGGTACGCACCAGCATGTTGCGCTTGAAGGTCAGACCACTGTGCAGGAACGGATTGGAGCGCGTGGTGCGCGACAGGCCACTGAGGGTGATCGGCGGCTCGTAATAGCGACCGTTGCGCCAGCATTCCAGATAATCGAACAACCCGCGCGAGTCCAGCACGGGCGTTGGATCGCCAAAGGAAAAGGTTGTGACAGCTCCGGCAGTGCCCGCGCTACGCGCGGGCACGACTTCACCGACAGCTGCATCGGCGCGCGGATCCATCACGCCACGCCCCCAGCATTGATCTTCTCTCGGAATTTTGAACGGCGAATCGGGCTACGCATCAACTCCATGTCCACCCCGCTCAGGTCGATCGACGGCAGCGCCAACACGTCTTCTATCTGACCCTTCACTGCGGCGTCTTCCAGGCGATGGCGCACCGCATTGCCGAGTCGACCAAAGAACCGGCTGACAAGTGCGCCTGCATCGCCAGAGTTCTCCGCTCTCGAGAACAACGCAAATGCGAAGGCTAGGCTGTCCCCAGCCTGTGCCAGCAACTGCTCGTAGGCCTGATCGGCCACTTCCCAGGTGACGGTGCTCCTAGCGCGGAGGCAACGGTCCGCCACCTCGACCAACTCCAGTTCCAGGCGCGGCAGTTCGGCTGCAATCTCACCCTCCATCGCCTCATATTCCTCAGCCAGCGAGAGTGCCGAACGCTCGTTGGCGCGCAGCTTCTGAATGTCGCGCGTTAGCGTGCCATCGTTCTCGCGCAGCTTGGCACCCCACTGCTGGCGAGCAGCGGCGGCATCACCCTGTGCAGCCTGCTTGGCACGCTGCATCGTATCGACCTTACCTACCAGGGCGCGCTTGCGCTGCACCGCGCTGGCCAACTGCTGGGCCAACTCATTCAGCTGCCGCCTGTTCTCCGATACCGACGCAGCCTTGCTCCCTTCGCCGGATTGAATAGCCAGGTCGGTGGTGGTGGTGTTGATGCTCTGGATGTCGCTCATGTTGAATCTCCATTGAAACAATTGGGGGGCTCGCCCGACACTGTGTCGGCGAGCTATGGGAAAGACAGCGCCGCTCACAGGCCGCTGTCGTGAACCTTGCGAGGGTCAAAGACGAAAACGCGGATGGCGCCCAAGCCGGGGACACGTACGGCTTGGGAGGGCCTACCGTCTGCACTGCGCTTAAGCCATCCGGCCTCAGCCAGCGTGCGTGCGGCCAAGCGCACATCAAAGCCCGCACACAGCTCGCGCCTGAACGCCTCCTGCAACACCAGGTATTCGGTCAATCCGACTTCATCAAAGCGTCGGAAACCCACGCGGTCGCGTACCGGTACAGTGCCCTCAGGGCTGCGCAGCGGCTCAAGACGGCTTTCGCCATGGGCCTCAAAGAACGCACGCACGCGCGAGAGCAGTTCGTCGGTGTCAGCGCTGCCCGAGCCTCCTCGGCGTTGTAGCCATGCCTGGAAGCACACGGCGACACCGCGTGTGGCCTCACCCTTGGGCCAACCGGTGATGCGGTGGCGGCAGCTGCTGGCCAACTCCCCAGCAAAGGCGACAACGGCGAAGCGCTCGGCCACCCGGCGCACCTCCCCCGAGGCATCTTCGGGTACGTAGCTGGCCAGGAATCGGTCGGTCGACTCGCGCAGCTGGGCGGTCAGCGTCGGGCTGTCCTGCTGGGTCAGGTAGCCCATCCAGAGCGGCCACGGTGCACCGTAGGTGCGTGCGGCGGCGTCCTTGAGCAGAGCCGACAGCGCCGCGCCGTCGCTGGCATCGTGCAGGCGCTCGAACACGCCGTGCCCGCCCTCGGCCTCGGCCGGTACGTCGGCCAGGCGCACGGACTGGCCCGCCCGTGCCTGCTTGCCCACCTCGGCCATGTGCTGCGCCAGCCCGACCTCACCGGCTGACAGGATCAGCACGCGCCAGCGTGCCGCCGCACGCGCCTCACCGGCCCGGTTGGCGCGGCTCTTGCCGTTGCCGTTGGCCAGCAGGTAGGCCGCATCACCGGCCTGCTTGGGATCGATCTGTGCCAGTTCATCCAGAATCAGCGTCGCGTCGTTGTGCAGCACCGCCACGCCTTCCAGGCCGTTGGCCGTACTGCGCCACTCGCGGGCGTATTCCGGGGGGCCGACCACGCTGGCCGCCACGCGCAGCGCGGTGCTCTTGCCGCTGCTGCTGCCGCCGACCAGGTGGAAGCCACCGCCCGTAGCGCCGGTGAAGTGCAGTAAGGGCCCTGCGAACATTGCCGACACCGCCAGCACCAAGCGCGAGTTGTCCTGGCAGCGCCGGGCCACGTCGCGTCGCCAATCGTCCAGTGAGCCGACCGCTGCATAGTGGTGCTGCAATCCGCCGCTGTGCTGGTAGACCAGCCGTTCGTCGCCGGTGCCGTAGCTTTCACCATTGGGCAGCACGTAGCGGCCCTCATGCCAGCCCGGCACGGCGACGTTGCGGGCGCGGGTGTCGATGCGCTCCTGGATGATGTAGGCCAACAGGCGCTGCATGGTGTTGCGGTGGGCCGACATTTCCACACCACCCGCTGCCAGCTGCCGCACGAACTCGCGCGGATCGCCCACCAGCATTTCCGCAGGCGCCGCCCACTGGTGGGGATGGCCATCGGCATCGGTCCAAGTCAGCAACCTTCCCCATTCCTCGCTCTGGCTGTTGCGGGTCTTGGCCTCGACCTTCAACGGCGAGCAGACGAACACCGGTTCGGCCAGGTCACCGTCCTCGGTGACGCCGACGTAGTACACGCCACTCTCGTTGAGCTGATAGTGCGCTCGCGCAGCACTGGCGCTGTCGGTGGCGTCCCTGTTGCCCTTGGTCTTGCCCTTGGCGCCCTTGCGCACGGCGCGCTGAATCGAACCGCGTACGGCGCCAGTACCGGCATCCTTGGCGGCATCATTGAAATCGACAGAGGTGACGTTGCTCATGCACGGGGCTCCGGTGCCGCGTCGGCGCGCTGCGCCTTCGGGATAAAGAGAGAAATCATCAGGAGGTGGCCTCATGGCTGGGCCGCGGCGGCATGGCCACCACCCCGCCCACGGCATCGGCGGCGCGCTGGGCGTTGGCCACACCCGGATTGATGCCCAGCCGGGCGGCGGTGGCCGCATCGTCGTCGGCGCACACCACGATCACCGCCGAGGGGAACTTGGCGCGCAGGGCACAGGCCACCGGCTCCAGGTTTCCGGCATCAAAGGCTACGGCGGTGGGGTGGCCCGTGGCCTCATGGATGCTGGCGGCGGTGGCATAGCCTTCGGCGATGCACACCACGTCGCTGACCGTACGGCCTACGGCGTAGTAGAGCCCGCGTTTACGGCCACCGGCCAGGAAGCGCTTGCTGCCATCGGCGGCGATGGTTTGCAGGCTCCACAGCCGCCCCTGCGCATCGCGCAGGGGCACCAGCAGCAGGCCGTCCAGCTGTCGCAGGCCGTGCACGCCCACGCCCTTGGCCACCAGGTAGGGATGATCGGGTGCAGCGGCGCTGGCGCGCTGCCAGCGCTCTCGCGCCTGCTGCCGGGCCACGGCCTGGCGCTGGGCGCGTTCGGCCTGCTGCTGGCGCTGTGCGCGCACCACGGCCTCGCGCAGCATCGCGCGGTCGGCCTCGCTCAGTGCCTCGCTTCCACCCTCGCACCAGGACTCATTGAGCCCGGTCTTCCAGTTGCCATAGGCACCGGCCTGTGGCGGGCCTGCGTGCAGCACATACCAACCGCTGCGCTGGCCGCTGCCATCGCCCTCTGCACGTACGCGGCACAGACGGCCATTGGCCAGGACAGCATCACCCGTAGCCACGCATAGACCTGCCGCACGCAGTGCCGCAATGAATCCCTCAGGCCGCGTCATCGTCGGCCTCCAGCTGGCTGCTGTGGCGGGCACTGGCCACCACAGCGGCCAGGTCCTCATGCACGTAGGCGGCGCTGAACGCGACAGCGTCAAAGGGCACCGCCATGCGCTCATCGACACTGGCCAGCAGCAGTGCCGCCGAGCGTGCGCGCTCCACACGATTGAAGCTGTCCTCGCTGATCCAGTAGCCGAAGGGCATGGGTGCAGCGCTGGGCGCAGGCGCTTGCGCCGGCGCTACAGGTGCGGCTTGCTCGGCTTGCAGGTCGGCCAGCTGCAAGGCCATGCCTCGGTCGAACTGCTCCTGCGACTGTGCAGGGGCGAACAGCAACAGGCGCACGCGCACCCGCGCCGCGACGGTGGCCAGCTCCACGCAATCGCGCTCCAACGGCCACAGCAGGCGCTCGCGCAGGCGGTCCTCCAACGGGTGGCCTTCCAGCGCCTCATCCAGTTCGCCACTGAGGATGGCCAGACGGCGTGAGGCCTTGTTGTGCAGCCGCTCGATGCGGCGAGCCACCTCGACAATATGGGCGGTGCGCTCGGCATCGAACCAGGTATCGGTGATGGTGGCACTGAGCACGCCATCGGCCATGCCCGGCACGCCGGACACACTCACGGTTTCGGTGTTCATGCAGCCACCTGCGCGTCGCGGACCATAGCCAGCAGCTGACCGACAGATAGGGCTTCCAGTGCACCGGGTCGGCGTTCCAGCGCGTTCACCAGCTGCGACAGTGCGGCCATCGGCATCGTGTGGATGCGCTGCAACTGGCGCACGGCGCTGAACAGGTCATGCGTGGTCGCATCGTCATTGGCGACGGCGGCATTCAGGGCGAGAGCGTTCATCGCGCGGCCTCCTGGACGGTGGCGACAATGGCATGCTGCACTTCGCCCAGCGTCAGCGCCTCGGGCGCTTTGCCGGTGGCCTCCAGGCGCGCAGTCAGCGCCAGCCAGCGAGAATGGTCCCAGTCCAGGGTGTCGGCGATTTCGCCGAGGTGGTGAGCAAGACGGGCGGCAAAGCGCGACGGCGCGGCCAGAGTGTCGTGAGACATGGCAGGATTCCTTTGGAAGGTTGGAATCCGCCGCCCCAACGCCAATTGGGGTGGCGGACGGTACGCGGTTGGCGTGCCGGCCAAAGGTCCGGCGGGTCTTGCGACCCCCGCGCACCGCCCGCCGTAGAACTGGCAAGCAGTCGCCCGCGACGACACAGCAGGCAATAAAAAAGCGCCATGCATCGGTCGATGGGCGCTGGTGCGCCTTTGGTTGCGGGACGCCAATCCCGGTCGCCGATTGTGCGGCGACGGGACAATGCTGCATCGGATGAGCCGGTGCTGTCAACATGCGCGTCATCGCCGTGTGCTGCGCTTGGCGCGCGGTGCTTCAGTGGCGTTCGCACTGAGCGCGCGGCGTTCTGCGGAATCGCTGAGCGGCAGGCAAATCTCGGCGCTCGGGCAGGCGCTTGGCACATGCGTGCGCACGATTTCGGTGTAGGCCGAGAACGTGTGGCCGCAAAGTGCATTGCGGCACTGGAGCACGGATTCGCGCAGCAGTTTGGAGTGCAGCACGCTGGTGCGCACGATGGCGGCGGTATCGCAATGCGGGCAGCGCAGGAAGGCTCTGGATTGGCTCATTGCAACGCCTCAGCAATCAGTGATGGAACGGTTACCCGCGACACCACGCGACAGTGCAATGCGGCCGCCTTGCGCAGTCCGGCTTTGGGAGAAATTCAGCGCCAAGTTCGGCTGTGCCACAGCCGTGCGCAGATGCTCGGCCAGGAACTTGGCCTCTGCCGGGCTGAGACTGAACTTTTGATTGGAGATGGTTAGCGTGAGGGTGTCTTTCATGGCTGCACTCGCAGGTGGGTGTTGGGGATGTGGGTGGCAATCCACGCGTCCACGTCAGACTCCAGCCAGACGGTTACGCGCGGGGAAAGGGGAATCGATGCAGGGAACCGGCCGCGCTTCATCAGCCAGTACAGGTGTGAGCGGGAAATGCCGGTGCGGCTGAGCACTTCTGGCTTGCGCAGGAAGCGCTCACCACGTGCGGCGTCAGGCCGGGAATGATCGGCTGGCTGACCAGGTGCGGTCGCCGGAGGGGCTGGGAAACCAAGCATGTGAGAGGTCGCGGCGCTGACCTTGGGTCAACCACCGCCCTGTGTTGTGGGCTTGGTTAGAGGCTAGAGACGGCCGTCGCCGAACTCACGCGGCGCGCCGTGTAAGAAACCCGCTTACAAACACCGCACGGGACGCCATTGGACGCGAGCAGACCCAATGCCGCGCGCTTACTGCATTGCAAGGCGCGCCAATCGCGCCCGAACGACGCGCACGGCAAGTCCGCGCGCGATAACGCGTGCACTCAATAGGTAGGTTCACTGGGCGTTGTCCACGTTGGCCGGGAAGTGGATCGAGCAGCGCGCCCGGTGGCAAGTGCCCTCACGGGCCGAGACCGCCTTCACTCACCAGTAGGTGTCTGTCAGAGCCCGGCGAATGCACAACGACACGACTACCGGACCGGCTGGAACTTCCAGTCCGAAGTCACCCGATGCCGTCTGATCTCTTGCCCGTGTACCACCGTAACCAGTAGCACGCCATGGCCGGTACACAACTCGATCATCCGTAAGTCATTGATGTAAAAGGAGGCAGAGAAGGGCGTAACCAGCGTACCAATGTAACCAGCAAGAACAGTAAGTCAGAAATGAAAATTGGAAGCATGCGAGGTCAGCGGGAGGTCCTCAGCCCGTCCAGATAGTCCGCCCAGGCCTGCATCATTTTCGCCCGTTCGACCAGGTGAGCCGTACGGTTGTATGCCCGTCCGTTTGGATCACGCACGGCGTGTGCGAGCTGGTGCTCGATGTAGTCCGGACGGAAACCCAGCACCTCATCCAGCACAGTTCGCGCCATAGCGCGGAAGCCGTGCCCGGTCATCGTGTCAGAGTCGTAGCCAAGGCGACGTAGCGCTGCGTTGATCGTGTTCTCGCTCATCGGGCGGCCCTTGCCGCGCACACTGGGGAACACGAACTCTTTCCGTCCTGTCAGCGGGTGCACCGACCTAAGTATCGCTACAGACTGCGAAGCCAGAGGAACAACGTGCGATTGGCCAGTCTTGCTTGCCGTAAAGCGCCATTCGCAACTTTCAAGGTCGATATCCGCCCATCGCGCACGACGAAGCTCACCGGGACGCACGAAGACCAGGGGCGCCAGGCGCAATGCAGCCATGACAATCGGCGAACCTTGGTAGCCGTCCATTGAGCGCAACAGGTCAGCAATCAGTTTGGGCTCCGTCATGCTAGCGAAGTGGCGCGCCTCGGGTGGAGCAAGTGCGCCTTTCAGATCTTCTGCCACATTCCTGTCTGCGCGGCCTGTCGCTATCGCGTATCGGATTACTTGGCTGACCAGCATCCGCGCCCGATGTGCTGTTTCGACAGCCCCCCGCCCTTCGATCTTGCGCAGCGTCTCCAACAGTTCACGTGCTGTGATCGCTGCAATGGGTCGTTGGCCGATGTAGGGCGTCAGATCCTTTTCGATCAAGCGTGTCTCTCGCTTCACCGACCCGGCAGACAGCTTCTTGGCTCTCATCGCCAGATGTTCTCGTGCCAGCGCCTCAAACGTGTTGGTGGCCAGTTCCAGGCTGGCCACCTTCTGCGCCTTGCGCTGCTCACCGGGATCAACACCTTCCGCCAACAGCTTTCGCACAGCAGCATGGCGCTCGCGCACAGATGCCAGGCTCACCTCTGGATAGGTGCCAAGCGACAGCGTGTTGCGCTTGCCGGTCACAGGACGCCGATAGTCCCAGCGCCACCATCTGGCGCCATCAGGTTTCAGCAGGAGGTACAGGCCTCCACCGTCTCGCAGCTTCTGCACGACAGCGGTTGGCTTGGTCTTGCGAATGGCGGTATCGGTCAATGACATGTTGGCGGTAGCTAAGTTGGCGGTAACAGGCATGGAGCGGTGGAGGTTACCGCCAAAGATACCGCCAGAGAAGTCTGGATTCTGCTGGATCAGGCAGGACTCAATTGGACGCAAAAAAGGCCGAAACCCCTGTTTTTTCAGGATATTTCAGCCTTCATAGGACGACATAGGATCATCAGTTGGTGGGCCCACCAGGATTCGAACCTGGAACCAAGGGATTATGAGTCCCCTGCTCTAACCGTTGAGCTATAGGCCCTGCGCAGCGTCACAGTGTAGTGGAGCCTGCGCTCAACCGGCTACCCGCCGGCGCCAAGACACACTGAAAAACCCTCAGCCATCGCTGCGTAACGCCACGCGCCCAGGCTTGCGCAACAGCTGGCTCACCCAAACCGCGCGCCCATCTCCCGCACCCGCTCGGCGTTCGCTCCCGCCAACGACCGCATTGCCGGCGACTGGATCCGCCCGTCAACAGCCACGCACTCCCAGAATGCTTCAGCCACCGGTGCCGCCCAGCGCAGATGCTGCAGATCACCACTGCCCAGCGGCGCGACCGGCGACAGCGGCTCGTCCGCGCGCAACACGCCCAGCTTTGACGGCGCCAGCGACATCGGCAGCATGTCGTAGACCGGCGCCAGCGGCAGCGGGCCGCGATCAATGAAGTGGAAGGCGATGTTGCCGTGGTGCATGTCGCTGTTGCCGATCAGCCGCCCGAATGCATGGCGTCGGCCCATCGCCTGCACGGTGTCGGCCGTCAGCCAGCCTTGATCACGCAGTTCGGCGCCTGCAACCGGCCACGCTGGGGTGACCTCGCCGGTGAACGCAGACGATAGCGACAGCAGCGAGACCAGGCCTCGCCGCCCCAGCAGATCGGGCGTGCGGTCGAAGCGCTCGATTTCCAGGAAGGTGTGCGTGGGCGACTGCAGCAGTTCGCTGGACGCCGCGGCTTGCCCGGACTCGCGCAGGGCCTCAAGCGCCAGATGTTCGCAGACCAGCAGATCGCTCCAGCGCTGGGCGGCGGCGCCTTCATCGGGCTGCGCGAACTTGACCAGGACCGAGCGGCGCCTGCCGTAGGCCTCTACGGTGGCGGTGAACTTGGGTTGCTCGCCACCCGGCGAGGAGCCCACGTCCTCTCCGTCCAGCGCAGCACGCGCACGCTCGCGATACTGTGCAAGACGATCGTCGGCCGCAACCCGATCGATCGGCACCTGCAACGTCTCCATCGCCGCCTCCACGGCGGCGGTACCGAGCAGCAGGTCGCCCGCTTCAGTCCCGCCAGCGGTTACCAGGGCCATCAACACATCGTCCGGTTGCCAGCTCTTGAGGTCCTTCGGCAGGCCGAGCGCCTGCGCACGGCCATGGGCGAAGCTGCGACCAAGAAATCCCTGCGGTCGCAGGTCATCCAGGTACCACGGCAAGACAGGAAAGAAGGCGGCAACGTCACCTTCGGGCGCGCGTCGCAGGTTCGGACAGTCAGGCCCGGCATCGACGTGGAAGCCGCCTCCTACCAGCGCAATTACCCGCCCCAGCTCCTCCAGCGTCGCATCTTCGCGCAGCCGGTACAGCGGCCATTCGCTGCCGGCCCGGGTGGGCCGCCGCAGCGCATAGGCGGTTGCCCGGGTGCTGCCCATGCGCACCACCTGCGGGCCACTGGCGGCCACCAGCCGGCTGAGCGCCATCCGGCCCACCCCCAGACGCTCGGCCAGCGCCGCGGCAGGTAGCGGCTGGCCGGGGGCCAGCTGAGCGATCAGATCCAGTACCTGTGGGCGTTGAGCGCGTGGCATGTGCATTACGTAATACGAAATTTGTTACGTAATTAGCATCAAAAAAGCGGGGCTGCAAGCGCGGCCGTGCACCTATGAGTTTGAAAATAATGGACATATTCACGAAGAGCCAGCTTCGACGCGAGCCTTCCGTTACATTACTTGTTACGTAATCATAAGCCTCAGCCAAGCATAGGCTCGGCTTTACAGGGATATGGTGGGCAAAGAAAAACCCCGCCGAAGCGGGGTTTCTCTCAACGCTTCAACAGCCGCTGGAAATCAATCGATATCCAGGAAGCTGCGCAGCTGCTCCGAGCGGCTCGGGTGACGCAGCTTGCGCAGGGCCTTCGCTTCGATCTGGCGGATGCGCTCGCGGGTCACGTCGAACTGCTTGCCGACTTCCTCAAGGGTGTGGTCGGTGTTCATATCGATACCGAAGCGCATGCGCAGCACCTTGGCTTCCCTCGGGGTGAGGCCGGCCAGCACGTCGCGCACGGTTTCAGACAGATTGATGTTGGTGGTGTTCTCGATCGGGGACTCCACGTTGGTGTCCTCGATGAAGTCGCCCAGATGGGAATCCTCGTCGTCGCCGATCGGGGTTTCCATCGAGATCGGCTCCTTGGCGATCTTCATCACCTTGCGGATCTTGTCTTCCGGCATGTCCATTTCCTTGGCCAGCTCCTCCGGCGTAGCCTCGCGGCCGTACTGCTGGAGCATCTGGCGGGAAATGCGGTTCAACTTGTTGATCGTCTCGATCATGTGCACCGGAATACGGATGGTGCGCGCCTGGTCGGCGATCGAGCGGGTGATCGCCTGGCGGATCCACCAGGTGGCGTAGGTCGAGAACTTGTAACCGCGGCGGTACTCGAACTTGTCCACGGCCTTCATCAGGCCGATGTTGCCTTCCTGGATCAGGTCGAGGAACTGCAGGCCGCGGTTGGTGTACTTCTTGGCGATCGAGATCACCAGGCGCAGGTTGGCCTCGACCATTTCCTTCTTGGCCTTGCGCGCCTTGGCTTCACCGTAGGCCATGGCACGGCTGATTTCCTTCAGCTCTTCCAGGTCCAGCTGGGTCAGCTTCTCGATGTCGATCGTCGCCTGCTGTTCGGCGATGATCTGGTCCTTCACTTCACGCAGGGCCGACGACCACTTCTGCTTGCGCTTCAGTGCGTCTTCCACCCACTCCAGGTTGGTCTGGTTGCCTTCCCAGGAACGGATGAAGTCCTTGCGCGGCATGCGGGCGGTGACAGTGGCCAGGTTCAGCACGCGGCGCTCGTGGGCCTTGATCGACGCCATGGTGTCGCGCAGCTGCTTGGTCAGCACGTCGGTCAGCGGCAGCGGCAGCTTCAGGGTGACGAACACCGCCGACATCTCTTCGCGCAGGCGCGGCAGGTTCTTCTTGTCGCCCTTGGTCGCCGCCTTCTTGAAGGCGTTGAAGGCATCGCTCAGCGCCTGCATGCGCGCAGCGACTTCCTCCGGGTCCGGACCGGTCGGTGCGGCTTCTTCCTCGCCACCCTCGACATCATCGTCCTCGTCCTCGTCGCCTTCGGCGTCGGCATCGCTGCTGTCATCGGCAGCAGCCGCCGGCGGCGCCGGCTCTTCGTCGACCAGGTCGTTGAAGCCAACGATCACTTCGGCCAGGCGCTTCTTGCCTTCCTTGTGGGCTTCGTAGTCGGTCAGCAGCGACTCGACCGAGACCGGGAACTGGCCCAGGGCGGCCTGGACCTGCGAAAGGCCTTCCTCGATGCGCTTGGCGATGGCGATTTCGCCTTCGCGGGTCAGCAGCTCGACGGTGCCCATTTCGCGCATGTACATGCGCACCGGGTCGGTGGTACGGCCACCTTCGGTGTCGAGAGCGCTCAGCGCGGCGGCAGCTTCTTCGGCCGCGGTGTCATCGACTTCGCGGTTACCGGTGTTGCCATCGTTGAGAAGCAGGGTTTCCACATCCGGCGCAACTTCATGGACATCGATGCCCATGCCGTTGATCATGCCGATGATGTCTTCGATCTGTTCCGGGTCGACCATGTCGTCCGGCAGATGGTCATTGACTTCGGCGTAGGTCAGGTAGCCCTGTTCCAGGCCCTTGCTGATCAGTTGCTTGATTTCGGATTGGGCAGGACGTTCGTTGGCCATGTAGTGCTCGCGCCACCGGCTAGGGAGAAATAGGGAACGTAGCATTATACCAGCCCGGGGCCCCGCCTGCCGGGCGGTGGTCCCGCAGGCTCAGGGCCTGAGAAGGAAGGTCACGGGACCGTCATTGACCAGGCTGACGACCATATGGGCACCAAATCGGCCCGTTTCCACCCCTGGCGCGTGATTTTCACGACAGATCTCGACAAATCGATTGAACCCGCGTTCAGCCTCGTCCGGCGGTGCGGCGCTGGTGAAGCTGGGCCGCATGCCCGAACGGGTATCGGCCGCCAGGGTGAACTGGCTGACCAGCAGCAGGCCGCCGCCGGTATCGCGCAGCGACCGGTTCATCTTCCCGGCCTCGTCGGCGAACACCCGGTAGCCCAGCAGGCGCTCGGCCATGCGCCGCAGCTGGGCCTCGGTATCGCCCGGTTCCATGCCCACCAGCGCCAGCAGGCCCGGACCAATCTGGCCGACCGCTTCGTCATCGACGTGGACGGCAGCCTGGCTGACACGCTGGATAAGGACGAGCATCGTGGGCTCCAATGAACGGGGCCGGCCACGATAGCAGCGCCCTTGGCTAAACTGGCGCAGATGAATCCGCAACGCAAAGCCCGGCTGGTCTACCGCGCCACCACCCTGTTCGCCCGCCTGCCCTGGCCGCTGCTGCGGGGAATCGCCCGTGCCCTGTCCTGGGCCTGGATCAGTCTCAACGCCCGTGAGAGCCGCGTCACCCGACGCAACCTGGAGCTGGCCTACCCGGACCTGGACCGCGCCACGCGCGACCGCCTGCACCGGGAGCTGCTGCGCTCCACCGCCCTGCAGGCCATCGAGACCCTGCGCCTGTGGAGCCAGGCGCCGGCGGACAACCTGCGCCTGCATCTGAAGCAGCGCCACGGCGAGGCCCTGTACGACGCGGCCCTGGCCAGCGGCAAGGGCGTGATCGTGGCCGCACCGCACTTCGGCAACTGGGAGCTGCTGAACCAGTGGCTGGCCTCGCGCGGGCAGATCGCCATCGTCTACAAGCCACCGGAGGACGAGGCCAGCGATGCCTTCCTGCAGCTGGTGCGGGGCGGCCAGAACGTACAGCAGGTGCGCGCCGAAGGCCCGGCCGTGCGCCAGCTGTTCAAGGTGCTCAAGGACGGCGGTGCCACCGGCATCCTGCCCGACCAGCAGCCCAAGGCCGGCGATGGCGTGTTCGTGCCGTTCTTCGGCGTGCAGGCGCTGACCATGACCCTGGTCAACCGGCTGGCCGAGCGCACCGGCGCCACCGTGCTGTATGGCTGGTGCGAGCGCATCGGCCCGGACATGGAATTCGCCCTGCACATCGAACCGACCGACGCCGCCGTGGCCGACCCCGACCCGCAGGTGGCCGCCACCGCGCTCAATGCCGGCATCGAGCGCATTGCCCGCCGCGATCCGGCGCAGTACCAGTGGACCTACAAGCGCTATACGCTGCGGCCACCGGGCAGCGGCGAGGAAGACCCGTACGCGACCGAAGAGCATCCGCACTGACGGCCGCCGCACCCAGGCCCATCCGGCCCCTGCGACCGGCGGCCGCACCACGTTGAATACGACGCCGGCGCCCCCATAGAGACTGCGATGTCCGACTCCCCCGGTCCTGCCATGTCTGCTGCTTCTTCCCTGTTCGGCGATCCGGCCGCGATCCGCTGCGAGCGCGCGGTGGCCGAACTGCGTGCCGGTCGCCCGGTGCTGCTCCACGATGGCCAGGGCCAGCGCCTGGCGGTGATCGCGCTGGACAGCGCCACGGCCAGCAGCTTCGCTGCCTTCGCCAATGCCGCCCGCGAGCGGCACTACCTGTTCCTGACCGCCACCCGCGCCCGCGTGCTTGGCGTGGAGGCCACGCAGGGTGCGCGCCTGCCGCTGGCCGGTGTTGCCTTCGATGCCCTGCCCTCGCTGGGCTACCTGCGTGAACCGGGCCCGATGCCGGACGGCTGGAGCGCCGGTGACGCCTTCGATGCAGGCGCGGTGGAACTGGCCCGCCTCGGCCTGTTGCTGCCGGCGATGGTGGCGGTGCGCCTGGACGCCGAAGACCGCACCTTCGATGGCGCGGCCGAGGTTGCGCTGTGCGACCTGGCCGAGGGCGCAGCACATGCCGCGCATGACTACGAACTGGTGGCGCGTTCGCCGGTACCGCTGCGCGATGTCGGCATGACCACGTTCGCGGTGTTCCGTGGTGGCGTCGCCCAGCGTGACCAGGTCGCGATCATCGTCGGCGAACCGGATCTGTCGGCGGTGGTACCGGTACGCGTGCACTCCTCGTGCCTGACCGGCGACCTGTTCGGTTCGCTCAAGTGCGACTGCGGCGACCAGCTGCGGCGCGGCCTGCGCAAGCTGAAGGAACTGGGCGGCGGCGTGCTGCTGTACCTGGACCAGGAAGGCCGCGGTACCGGCATCGCGGCCAAGATGCGTGCCTACGGCTACCAGCATGACGGCCTGGACACCATCGATGCCGATGCACAGCTCGGCTTCGGCGCCGACGAACGGCGCTACGGCAGCGCGGTGGCGATGCTGCGCGGCCTGGGCATTTCGCGCGTGGCCCTGCTCAGCAACAACCCGACCAAGGCGCAGCGCCTGCGCAACGCTGGCATCGAGGTGCTGGACTGCATTCCGGTCACCGGCGAGATCACCGCCGAGAACGAGCACTACCTGCGCACCAAGGCTGATCGTGCCGGCCACATGCTGGATGTGGACGCGCTGATCCAGGCTGCCCAGTAACGCAGCCGACCTGCTACCGTCTGCGCGGTGCGGCCACGGCCGCCACCGCCCGCCCTGCCACCTGACGGAGCCCGCGTGACCGACGTTCCCCTTACTGCTCCGACCACCGATGCCTGGCAGTCGCTGCCGCGCCGCGCCGCGCGGCTGGCCGCACTGGAAGGTGCCTTCGGCGGCCTGTTTGTGCCGGGCCTGCCGCTGGCCGCAACCGCGTGGTTCTTCGACCTGCCCGGCGGCCTGTGGACGGCCGCCCTTGGGCTGCTGGTGGGGGCTGCATGTGGCGCGTGGCTCGGCCACCGCCGCCTGGTCCGCACCCGCTGGCGGCTGGACGCACAGGGCCTGGGCCTGCGCCGTGACCTGATGTGGCAGCTGGAAACCCGCATCCCCATTTCGCGCGTGCAGCACCTGGACCTGCGCCGTGGACCACTGGAACGCCGTGCTGGCCTGGCCACGCTGATCGTGCACACCGCCGGCACCCGCATGAGCGCGGTGACCGTCAGCGGCCTGGACGAGGCGGATGCCGAGCGCCTGCGCGATACCCTGTCCCACCAGCTCGACCAGGACGCCGACGCCCTGTGAGCCTGCCACCGCCTCTGCCTGCAGCACTGCCCGCCGGTGGCGAGGACCACCGCCTGCATCCGTGGTCGTGGTTGTTCGTACTGTTGATGCAGTTGCGCCATTACTTCCTGCCGCTGGTCGCACTGCTGGTGTTCGGCCAGCGCGGCGACCGCGACCCGATGTGGGCGCAGCTGATTCCGCTGACGGCAATTGCCGCACTGGTACTGGTGTCGGTGCTGCAGTACCTCAGCTACCGCTACCGTATCGGCAGTGATGCGATCACCGTGCGCAGCGGTCTGCTCGCGCGCAACCGGCGCGAGATTCCGTTCGCGCGCATCCACAACGTGGAGGTGCGACAGAACCCGCTGCACCGTCTGTTTGGTGTGGCCGAGCTGCGCCTGGAATCAGCCGGTGGCGTGCGCCCGGAAGCGGAGATGCGGGTGCTGAAGCTGGACCAGGCGCTGGCGCTGGAACGGCTGGTCCGCCAGCGCGGGCAGGCGCCGCAGGCCGCCGACATCACCGAGCCCGACCCGGTTGCCAGCACCGCGACTGAGAACGAGCAGGTACTGCTGCGCCTGTCGAGTTGGGACGTGGTACGCATGGGCCTGCTCTCCAACCGCGGCTGGGCGCTGGCGATCGCCGCGTTCGGCGTGCTGTTCCAGACCGTGCCACGGCCGGTGATGGACGATGCCCTCCAGCGCGGTGGACGCGAAGCCTTTGGCTACGCCAGCCATCTGCACCCCGGCGTGACCGGCGCGTTTCTGCTGCTGGCTGCCGCGCTGCTGCTGGGCTGGCTGGCGCTGCGCGTGCTGTCGGTGGTGCTGACCCTGCTGCGCTACCACGGCTTCACCCTCAGCGAGCAGGACCGACGCCTGACCGTATCGGCCGGTCTGCTCAGCCGCACCCGCAGCAGCGTGGCGCGCCGGCGCATCCAGGCCTGGACGCTGCGCGAAGGTACTTTGCAGCGCTGGTTCGGGCTGCGTCAGCTGCGCATCGACAGTGCCGCCGGTGGCCCCGCGCGCGATGAGGACCGCGCCCTGCGCGAACTCGCGCCGCTGGCGTCCAGTACACGTTGTGAGCAGCTGGTGCAGCACCTGCTGCCGCAGCTGCAGTGGCCTCCGCTGCAATGGCAGTCCATTCCGCAGCGCGGCTGGTGGCGGCTGTGCCTGGGCGCACTGGTGCTGGTGCCGCTGCTGGCTGCGGCCGCGTACTGGCGCTGGGGCCCATGGGGCCTGCTGGTGCTGGCGTGGCTACCGGTGGCGCTGCTGGTCGCGCACCGGCAGATGGCACGCATGGGCTGGTACCTGGACGAACACTATGTGGCGGTGCGCGGCGGCTGGTGGAAGCGCTGGTGGCGCTGGGCCGAGCTGGACAAGGTGCAGGGCCTGCGCCTGCAACGCTCGCCGCTGGACAAACTGCTGGGCACCAGCAGCCTGCAGCTGGATACCGCCGGCGCGCATGGTGATGTGGCGCTGACGCTGCATCATCTGCCGCAGGCACAGGCCCAACAGGTGATGGATCAACTGGCCGCGGCGCTGGCGCGGCGCAAGCTGCGCTGGTAAGCACTACAGGTCGTGCCGATCGCCGGCCGGCAACTGCCGCCATTCCCGAGGTTGCCGGCCAGCGGCCGGCACTACCGCGAGCGGGGTCAGCGAGGCATCAGCGCTGCGACGGGCCCCAATACCCCAGGTCCTTGCGGATCTGCAGATCGCGCACCCAGCTGCCGAATGGCTTGCGCCGCAACGCACCCATTTCACCGGACAGGAAATCCTCGGTGGCCGCGATCACCCGTTCACTGGAGCGGCCATCGCGGTAAGGGTGGATGGCATCGGCGTAGCGCACGATTTCCGCCTGCAGCGCGGCGTCCGGGTGCAGCGCGCGCTGCAGCATCGCCTGCAGCTGCGCAGGATCATCGAAGTCGATCATGTGCGGCTTCGGCACGCGGTTGCGGAAGGTCACCACCGGCTTGTGCTGCACGATGAACTCCGAAACGATCGATGAGGTGTCCGACACCAGCACATCGGCGGCACGCTGCGCGGCCATCACCTGCTCCGGCTCGATGAAGCGGGCATTGGCACCGGCCAGCGCGCGGTAGCGTTCGAACAGTTCCGGTGGGCACTTCGGGTGCAGGGTCAGCAGCCAGTAGTGGTCGCCGGTAGCGATATCAGCGGCGATCTGCGCATGCAGGTGTGGGGCCGCACTCAACCGTTCAGTGAAGGTCGAGCCGAACAGGATCACCGGGCGGTCTCCGGCCGGTGCGCGCAGCGCGGAACTCTCGCCACCGTCATCGCGGAACAGCGGGTCCAGCTTCGGCCAGCCGGTCTCGGCCACCGCGAAGTGGCCCTGCAGGCTGGCGATCTCGCGGAACGGCGCGGTGGTGGCCGGGCCCTGCGTGCAGTACAGGTCGAACATGCCGCGCACCCGGAAGTGGCCGCGGGCGCTGTCCCGCTTCTCCACGTTGAAGCCATGGAACAGCTGCACCTTGGCCCCCGAAAGGAAGGTCGGCACCCAGTTGGCCGCGCTGAACACCGCCCGCGGACGCATTGCCAGGGCCTGCTTCAGGCCCACGTTGGGCACCCCCGGCAGGCTGCTGCCGGCCGCGCCGTCCTCGAACCAGGCCGCCACCTCCTGCCCGGACGCGTGCAAGGCCTGCGCCAACGGGGCGAGAATAGGCAGCGCATAGCGCTCCGTCGCAAACAACAGGTACCCGGCCATCATGTCCTCCACGACCGCTCCCATCGAACGGCCTCGCATCTCGGCGTGCATTATCGCGTTCAACGAGGCCGGGCGCATCGGCGACTGCCTGGCCTCGCTGGCCTTCTGCGATGAGATCGTGGTGGTGGACTCGCAGTCCACCGATGCCACCGTAGCCATCGCCGAGTCCGCCGGTGCCCGCGTGCTGCAGCGCCGGTTCGAGGGCTTCCGCAGCCAGAAGGCGTTCTGCGTCGAGCAGGCCAGCCATGACTGGGTGCTGTGCCTGGACGCCGACGAGCGCATCAGCCCCGAGCTGCGCACGGCCATCGAGCAGGCCCGCGACGGTGGCTTCGGCGGCCAGGCCGGCTACCGCTTCGCCCGCCTCTCGGAGTACTTCGGGAAGTTCCTGCGCCATGGCAATGCCTACCCAGACCGGGTGATGCGCCTGTTCGACCGCCGCCGCGGCGGCTGGCGCGGCAAGCGCGAGATCCACGAGGCGGCCAGTGTCGACGGCAGTGTGGGCACCCTGCGCGGCGACCTGATCCACTATCCGTACCGGTCATTGCAGCAGCAGCTGGCCAAGACCGAGAAGTACGCGCGGATGATGGCCGAGCACGAGTTCGCACGCGGCAAGCGGGCCACGCTGGGCAAGCTGGTGCTGGCGCCGGCCTGGCGGTTCTGGCGCGGCTTCCTGTTCCGTGGCGGCTTCCGCGACGGCTGGCATGGTCTGGTCTACGCCTACGTCCGCGCCAACTACGTGCGGCAGAAGACCATCATGCTGTGGATGCTGGGCAATGGACAGGCGGTGGCCGACCCGGCGCCTTCCGCGGACCGGCCTTGACCACGCTGTGTCACACTGCGCGGGCGTTGCCTGAAGACCCCCCATGAAAATCCTGTACACCAACTTCCACTACGGCGACGGTGGCGGCCACACCACGTACATCGTCTCGCTGGCGCGTGCGCTGCACGGCCAGCACACGCTCCACGTCGCCGCGCCGGCCGACAGCCGCCTGCTGCGGACCATGGCCGCTGAAGGCATTGCCCGCACACTGCCGATTGCGTTCGGCAGCGGCCTGCCAACGCTGCCCCGGCAGCTGTCCGAACAGCGCGCGCTGCGCAGGCTGGTGCACGATGAAGGCATCGACCTGATCCATGTCAACGGTGCACGCGACCACCGCTTCGTGATGCAGGGGCTGCTGGGCATGCGCCGCCCGCCGATCGTGCTGACCAAGCACAACAGCAAACCCACCAATACCTTTGGCAATGCGCTGCGCGCACGCTGCGCCACCGATCGGCTGATCGCGGTCTCGGCCGACACCAAGCGCCTGCTGGAACAGGGCCCGTATCGTCGCTGCCCGATCGACGTGGTCCGCAATGGCGTTGACCTGGAGCGCTACTCACCGCAGCCGGCCGGCACCGGCAGCGCGCTGCGCCAGCAGTGGACGCAGGATCCACAGGCGCTGGTGCTGGTCAGCAACGCCGGCACCGACGATTACAAGGGCTGGATCGACCTGGCCCGGGCCATCGCACGGCTGCCCGATGCGGTGCGTCCGCATGTGCACATGGCCGTGGCCGGCCACCTGCCCAGCGCGCAGCAGCGCGAACAGGTGCAGGCGCTGGGCGAGGTGGCCGCGCAGGTGCACTTCACCGGCCTGCTGGCCGATACCCGTGTCCTGATCGCGGCCGGCGATGCTGGCTTCGTACTGTCCCATGACGTCGAGACGATCTCCTTCGCCTGCCGCGAGATGATGGCCAGCGCCAAGCCGATGCTGGTCAGCGACTACGCGGGCCTGCCGGAGAACATCGAACAAGGCGTCGATGGCTGGGTGGTTGCCACACGCGACATCGACGCCATCGCCGCCCAGGTACAGGCGCTGTACGCACAGCGCGATGCGCTGCCGGAACAGGGCCGCGCAGCACGCCGCCATGCACAGCGGGAGTTCGGCCTGCAGACATTCGCCGACGCCACGCTGGCCAGCTATCACGCCGCCCTGGCCAGCACCTGAGCCACGTTCCCCGAACGCTCAATCGGTGATGCCGGGCCCCTGCAGACGGCGCTCGTGCTCGAGTTCCGCCACTGACGGCCGGCAGTCGCCGGCGACCGCATCGGCAGGCACCAGCCACCAGCGGCGACGATTGGAAATGCCCGCCATCTCGGCCCGCGCACGATCGATGCAGGCCTGCATCGCATCCTCGTTCACCAGCAGCCAGCGTTGCTGCGGAACCAGCCGCTGCCAGCGCACGGCCGCCTGCAGCTGTTGATGCCAACGTGCTTCGAATCCAAAGGTGGCCGCCGGGCGATCGGCCATCAGCAGGTTCTGCTCTTTCCATGCCACCAGTCCCAGCTCGGCCTGCGGGCCGATGCGTGCACTCACTTCGCGCATCAGGCCACGGGCCGAGCTGGAGTCGTTCAACACCGGATAACCGACCAGGCTGTACAGCACCCAGACTCCTGCCAGGGTAGAGACCAGGGCAACGTGCCGACGCTGGCGCCCGCACACCCACAGGCTCAAGGCCGACCAGACCGCCATCGCCAGCGCCGCCCAGGCCAGCGAATCGGTGGCACCGGGAAGCAACCCGCGGCCATGGGTAAGGCGCACTTCGAAATCCGGATCACCCAGCAGCGCCAGCGCACCCACCAGCCCCAGCGCCAGTGCCAGCAACGCGGTGAATGCGCCCAGCACGCGCTGCACATCGCGCCGCCTCAGCAACCCGGGCAGCAACGGCGCCAACGCCAGGCAGAACATTGGCAATGCCGGCAGGATGTAGACGTCGCGCTTGCCGTGCGGAAGGGAGAAGAACAGCACGACCAGCAGCCACCAGGCCAACGGCAGCAGGTAGCGCGCATCGCGCCGGCGCAGCCGCCGGAACCAGGCCGGAAGCGCCCAGGGCAGCAGCAGGAACGCGGGAATCCACATCGACGGCATGATCGCCAGGAAGTACCACCACGGCTGGTGATGGTCCCAGGACTGCGTATAGCGCCGCGCGGTCTGCCGGAACAGGATGTCGTCCATGTAGGCGCGGTACGGCTCCGAACCGGTGGCAAAGCCTGCCAGCAGCATCGGCGCCAGCCACAGCGACACCGCCAGCAGGAAGGCCAACGGTGCCAGCCAGAAACGCAGGTCGCGCACGTGCAGGCGTACCCGCGGCCAGTGCAGCACGGATGCGACTGCCGCCGGCGCGATCATCATCAGCGCCAGCACGCCTACGCCCTTGGTGATCACACCGACGCCGGCAAAGAACCAGCCCAGCCACCACCAGTGCCAGGCCGGACCCAGCAGCAGATGGCGCAGCAGGCCGTAGTTGGCCAGGGTGATGAACAGCACCACCAGCGGATCGATCTGCGCCTTCTTCGCCTGGAAGGTGAAGTGCAGCGCGAACAGCAGTGCCCAGCCCGCGTACAGCCCCACCTGCCGCGTCCACAGGCGGCGGCCGAGATCGACCACGCACCACAGCGTGCCCAGCGCGGCCAGCAGCGAGGGCAGCAGGAACGCCACCCGCCAGTGGCCGACCAGGCTGTACATCGCCGCCTGCAACCACATCAGCATCGGCGGCTTGTCCGAATAGAGCTCGGGGCCGCGATGCGGGAACAACCAGTAGCCACTGTCGACCATCTGCTTGGCCACCAGCGCGAAACGTGGCTCATCCGAGGGCCACGGATCACGGAGGCCCAGGCCGGCCCCCAGCACCAGCAGGGCCATCACCACCAACAACCACGTCTGGCGCGACGCGTGGGCTTTCAGCATGGGACTCGAAACGGCAGCGGGGGTCAGGCTGCTTTTAACAGACGCGCGTAGAAGAAACCGTCAGCATCGTTTTCACCCGGCAGCCGCTGGCGCGCCACCCCTTCGCAATCCACGCCGAATGCATCGCCCAGCGGCTGCGCCACGGCATCCGGATGCCACTTCAGGAACGCGCGCACCTGATCGATGTTCTCGGCGCGCAGGATCGAACAGGTGGCATACAACAGCACGCCGCCCGGGCGCAGCATCGACCAGCAGGCTTCCAGCAGGCGCGCCTGCACGCCGACCAGTGCATCGATGTCTTCGGCGCGACGGTGGAACATCACATCCGGCTGGCGGCGGATCACGCCGGTCGCCGAGCACGGCGCATCAAGCAGGATCGCGTCGAACGGCACGCCATCCCACCAGGCGCCCGGATCACTGGCATCTGCCGCCAGGGTCTGCGCATGCTCGCCCACGCCGGTACGGGTGTAGGTATCGCGTGCACGGGCCAGGCGGCGCGCGTCGATATCCAGCGCCAGCAGGCGCAGGCTGGGGTCGCGCTCGAGCAGATGCGCCGACTTGCCGCCGGGTGCCGCACAAGCGTCCAGCACGCGGGCACCGGCCACCGGGGCCAGCGCATCGGCGGCACACTGCGCCGACAGGTCCTGCACCGAGATCGCGCCCTCGGCGAAGCCGGGCAGCTGATTCACGGCAACCGGAGAGGCCAGGCGCAACGCGTCGGCACTGAGCGGACTGGCTTCTGCGGCAATGCCGGCTTCGGCCAGCGCGGCCAGTGCCTTGTCACGACCGCCCTGCTGGCGGTTGGCGCGCAGCCACAGTGGCGCCGGTTGCAGGCTGGCGCTGAAGATCGCGTCGGCCTGTGCCGGCCAATCGCGTTCCACCGCATCGGCCAGCCATTCCGGGAAGGCATCGCGCGCTGGCTGCTCCGGGAAACCTTCGCGCTGCGCGCGGCGCAGGATCGCATTGACCAGGCCCGCCTGGCGCTCACGGCCCAGTGCACGCGCGGCATCGACGGTGGCCGACAGCGCCGCGTGCGCCGGCAGCTCCAGCACGTCCAGCTGGGCGAACCCGACCATCAGCAGCGTGCGCAGATCGGCATCACGCGCCGACAGCGGCTTCTGCATCCACGACTGCAGCGCCGCGTCATAGGTGCTGCGGCGGCGCAGGACGGCGAAACACAGGGCTTCCAGCAGCGCGCGGTCGCGGCTGTCGGCCAGCTTCGGCAGCGCCCAGGCCAGTTCGGCCTTCAGCGAACGGCCACGGGTGAACACCTGTGCCAGCACACGTGCGGCCAGCATGCGCGTGGCCGCGCCCGGCGCCGCCTTGGCGATGGAGAAATCGTTCTGCTTCGACACCGCTTATGCCCCCACGCGCAGATCGCGGCGGGCGTTGAGGTAGTCGGCCGCAGTAATCGCCTTGCCACCTTCCCGCTGCAGCACACGCAGGCGCAGGGCGCCCTGGCCACAGGCGATGTCGATGCCATCGCGGCTGGCCGCCAGCACCGTGCCCGGCGCCTGGCCGTGGGCCTCATCCAGCGCCACCGCGCCATGGATGCGCACCCGCTCGCCAGCCAGCGTCGCCTCGGCGATCGGCCACGGATTGAAGGCGCGCACGGTGCGTGCCAGCGCCCCTGCATCCAGCGCCCAGTCCAGACGGGCCTCGGCCTTGTCCAGCTTGTGCGCATAGGTCACGCCCTGCTCCGGCTGCGGCCGCGCGATCGGCTTGATGCCGGCCCGCAGCAGGCCCAGGCCGTCGGACAGCACCTGCGCGCCCAGTTCCGCCAGCTTGTCATGCAGCTGGCCACCGGTATCGGTGGCCGCGATCGGCAGCTCCTGGTGCAGCAGCACCGGGCCGGTATCCAGGCCGGCCTCCATCTGCATCAGGCAGACGCCGGTCTTTGCATCGCCGGCCTGGATCGCGCGCTGGATCGGCGCGGCACCGCGCCAGCGCGGCAGCAGCGAGGCATGCACGTTCCAGCAGCCGTGGGTCGGAATGGCCAGCACCGCCTTGGGCAGGATCAGGCCATAGGCCACCACCACCATCAGGTCCGGCTGCAGGTCGCGCAGCTGCTGCTGGGCGGCTTCATCCTTCAGCGATTCGGGCTGGTAGACCGGAATGCCACGGGCCACGGCTTCAAGCTTGACCGGCGACGGCGCCAGGCCACGGCCACGGCCGGCCGGACGATCAGGCTGGGTGTAGACGGCCACGACCTCATGGTGGCGCGCAGCCGCGCGCAGCGACGACACCGCGAATTCCGGCGTACCGGCAAAGACAATCCTCATGGCTACCCCACTTGCAGGATGGATTCGTGCAGGAAAGAAAACGGCGCCGTCGGCCGGCGCCGTACAGCCCGCGCGCGTCGCGCAGGCACGGGCCACCCGAAGGGCGGCCCGGATTGGCGATCACGCCACGTGCTTGCGCTGCTTGGCCAGCTTCTTGCGCACCATCTCGCGCTTGAGCGGCGACAGATAGTCGATGAACAGCTTGCCGTCCAGGTGATCCATCTCGTGCTGGATGCAGGTGGCCAGCACTTCGCCGGCTTCCAGCTGCTGTTCCTGGCCGTTGCGGTCCAGGTACTTCACGGTGATGGTATCGGCGCGGGTCACGTCGGCGAAGATGCCCGGAACCGACAGGCAACCCTCCTGGTACACCCGGCCTCCGTCCTTGGCGACGATTTCCGGGTTGATGAACACATGCGGTTCATTCTTTTCTTCGCTGACGTCGATGACCATGAAGCGCTTGTGCACGTCCACCTGGGTGGCGGCCAGGCCGATGCCCGGGGCGTCGTACATGGTCAGGAACATGTTGTCGATCAGTTCCTGGAAGGCCGGCGTGGTGACTTCGGCGGCTTCGATCAACGCAGCCTTGGTACGCAGGCGCGGATCGGGGAACTCGAGAATGGGGAGAAGGGCCATGGCTGTTTCCGGATAGGGGGCCGGCACGCCGGCATACGTCGCAGATTCTAGCTCCAACGCTTGCCTTGCGCCCCGGTTTCTGGACTATAGTGCGCGGACCTGTTGGGGAATCAGGGCTTCACACCTATGTTGCTTCGTTTTCGTACGGTCGTCGCCGCGGCGATGCTGACCGTGGCTGCCTATGCTACCGCCGTGGAAGTGAATGGCGGGCACCCGGACACCTATGTGGTCCGAAAAGGGGATACGTTGTGGGATATCGCCGCACGTTTCCTGCAGAAGCCGTGGCTGTGGCCGGAGATCTGGCAGGCCAATCCGCAGATCGCCAATCCGCACCTGATCTATCCCGGTGACGTGCTCAGCCTGGCCTATCTGGACCGGGTGACCGTCGCTGCCAAGCCCGGCCCGCGCCAGGAAGCCCCGATCGATGCCATTCCGCTGGCCCAGGTCGAGCCGTTCCTGAAGCAGCTGAGCGTGGTCGACAGCATCGAGCAGCTACCCTATGTGGCCGGCCTGGAAGAAGAACGCCTGCGCGTCACCAGCGGCAGTGCGGTCTACGTGCGCCTGGCCGACGCCCAGCTGGGCCAGCGCTGGGCCGTGGTCCGCCCGACCGTGCGCTACGCCCAGCCCAAGCCGACCGAGGACCTGACCGCCAACGGCGACGTCACCCCCGGCAGCGGCAACCTGTGGCGGGCCTACAACGCCCCCAACCACCGCCGCGGCATACTCGGCTATGAGCTGGCCCAGGTCGCCACCGGCACCATCACCCATGTCGCCGGCGGCAAGGTCGAGGCGTCCACCCTGGTGCTGGACAAGAACGAAGGCGGCCGCGAGGTGCGTGCCGGCGACCGCCTGGTCCCGGTCGAGGCCAAGCCGTACGACCTGCAGTTCGTCCCCCATGTCCCGGCCGCCGGTGTCGAGGGCGTCGATGTGCGCGTGCTGGCCGTCACCGACATGTTCACCGCCGCTGGCCCGCGCGATGTGATCGCGATTTCCGCAGGTCGCGCCCAGGGCGTGGACAACGGCACCGTGTTCTCGCTGTGGCGCCCGGGCCGCCACGTGGCGCACCGCATGAAGTACCCGACCTCGTCGCGCATGGACGATTCGCTCAGCACCGGCGCCGGCCGGGTTTCGCTGCCGGACGAATACGCCGCGCACGCCATGGTGTTCCGTACCTTCGACAACGTCAGCTACGCGCTGGTGATGCAGGGCGTGAAGCCGGTACGTGTGGGGTTCAACGCACTGCACCCGGACGCGAAGTAAGCAGTCCCGTGTTGCCCGGCCACTGCAGGTAGTGCCGGCCGCTGGCCGGCAGGCACCTCCGGCAAAACCTGACAGCCACATGCGAAGGCGCCCTAGGGCGCCTTTGTTGTATGCGCTCGATAGTGGGGAGATGACCAACCAAGCTGACGAGGCGCTGCTGCGCCTGTTGATGGCAGGCGGCGCGCTGGCGCCACGGCGGGCCCTGCTGCAGGCCGCAGGCAGCGTGGAGATTGCGATCGCGCAGGGCGCCGCGAACTGGCGCGCGCACGGCTGCACGCCCGAGCAGTGCGCCGCGCTGGAATGCCCGGACACCCGGGCCTGGGCCGTGGCACGGCGCTGGCTGGAAGACGACAACCAGCACCTGCTGGCCTTCACCGATCCGGCATTCCCCCCGCCCCTGCTGGATGTCCCGAACCCACCCCTGGCGCTGTTCATCGCCGGCGACCCCAGCCTGGCCTGGCGCCCGTCGGTGGCGCTGGTCGGCAGCCGCTCGCCGACGCCAGGCGGACGCGCCCTGGCCGCCCGGTTTGCCGGCTGCTTCGTCGAAGCCGGGCTGGCGGTGACCAGCGGCCTGGCGGCAGGCATCGACGCGGCCGCTCACCAGGCCACGTTGGACGCCGGGGGCTGCACCGTGGCGGTGATCGGCACCGGCCCGGACCGGGCTTACCCGGACAGCCACGCCAGGCTGCAGGCCCGGATCGCCGCCGAAGGCGCGGTGCTCAGCGAGTACCTGCCGGGCACACCGGCACGCCCCGGTCACTTTCCAGCCCGCAACCGCCTGGTGGCCGGGCTGGCGCTGGCGACGGTGGTGGTCGAGGCCGCCCAGCGCTCCGGCGCATTGATCACCGCACGCCTGGCCGCCGAGGCCGGCCGCGAGGTCTGTGCCCTGCCCGGTTCGGTACTCAACCCACGCGCCGCGGGCTGCCACCGGTTGATCCGCGAGGGTGCCGCACTGGTCGAGCGCCCGGAGGAGGTCCTTGAACTGCTGGCGCCCGCCCTTCGCCAGCAGCTGCCGGGCTTGCAATCACGGCTCGCCCCCCCCACTGAACAGGCACCGTCGGTACTCCTGCCGGCGCGCTGGGCCGACGACCCTGACTACCAGTGCTTGTGGCGGGCCCTGGACCACAACCCAAGCGGTATGGATTCACTGATCACGCGCTGTGGATTGACGGCGCCCCAGGTGTCCTCCATGCTGCTGGCCATGGAACTGGCGGGAATCGTGGTGTGCGTACACGGCCGCTACTGTCGAACTCCCTAGTTTCTTCACCTCCACAGCGTCGCGCGACGCAGGCCGAGGGGCAATGAAAGAGAGCATCCTGGACGTACTGCTGTACCTGTTTGAACACTATTTCAGCGAAGATGCGGACCTGATCCGTGACCGCGATTCGCTCCAGAACGGCCTGATCCAGGCCGGTTTCAGCCCAACCGAGATCAACAAGGCATTCGACTGGCTCGATGCCCTGGCCGCGCAGCGGCCGAGCGTGGCCCAGGCACGGGTCGATGGCCCCGTGCGCGTCTACCACGGCCCCGAGCTGGACAAGCTGGACGTGGAATGCCGTGGTTTCCTGCTGTACCTGGAACAGCACGGCATCCTCGACGCCGACCAGCGCGAGCTGGTGCTGGACCGGGCCATGGCCCTGGACCAGGACGAACTGGACCTGGACGACCTGAAGTGGGTCGTGCTGATGGTGCTGTTCAACCAGCCCGGCTCCGAGGCGGCGTACGCCTGGATGGAGACGCAGATGTTCATGGACGAGCCAGAACCCCTGCACTGACCGTACACTTGGGGGCATAGCGCATTCAGGAGCGTCCCCGTGAGCGAGTGGTTCCATGCAGAAGGCAACCGGCAGCAGGGTCCGCTGCCGGCGGAACAGTTGGTCGAGTTGTTCCGCAACAACCAGATCTCCCTGGACACCCTGGTCTGGCGCGACGGCCTGCCGCAATGGCAGCCGTTGCGCACCGTGGTCGACGAACTCGGCCTGATCGTGCCGGCGCTGGACGCTGCCGCACCGCCGGTGGAACCCGAGCCCGATCCGGAACCGGTGGCACCGCCTCCGCCGCAGCCGCCGGTACTGCCGCCGTCCACGCCCTACACCACCAGTGCATCGGCCACCGCCCTGCCGGCGCCGAAGAAGAAGCTGTCCGGCTGCGCCCTGACCGCCATCATCGGCGGCGGCCTGCTGCTGGTGCTGGTCCCGATCGTGGCCATCCTGGCTGCCATCGCGCTGCCCGCCTACAACGACTACACCGTGCGCGCCAAGGTCGCCGGCGCAGTGACCGCGCTGCAGCCGTTGAAGGACCAGGTGCAGCATTTCGCCGATGACGAAGGCCGTTGCCCCGGTGCCAACGACGCCGGCTTCCCGGCCCCGGGTGACTTCGCCCATGCAGGGCTGTCGGCGGTGAACATCGGTCGCTTCAACAATGGCCACTGCGGCATCGAAGCCACCCTGGCGTTGCCCGGCAAGAGCCTTGATGGCGACCTGCTGTGGCTGGAATACGATCGCGACAGCGGCCGCTGGGAATGCAGTGGCGAAAGCAACGACAAGTACCTGCCGCCGACGTGCCGCGGCTGAGCCACGCGCACGCCAGCACCTCCAAGGATGATTCAACAGGGAACATGCAATGACTGAGTGGTACTACGCCGAAGGACAGCAACGCCAGGGCCCGCTGCCGGTCCAGGAGATCCGCCAGCGCTTCCAGCGCGGCCAGCTGAACCTGGACACCCTGGTCTGGCGCGAAGGCATGGCGCAGTGGGCTGCGCTGAGCCAGGTGGTCGACGAACTGGGACTGCAGACACTGGCCGACGCCAGCACGGCCACCGGCAGTGGCGGCTTCGACCTGCGTGGCGACTATGCCGCCATCGACAACGGTACGGCGCCACTGCCTGGCACCGGCGCCCTCAGCAGTTCGCCCTACAGCGCCCCTGCGGCGCTCGGCGGCGGCGGCCATGCCCAGCCGGTGATGGGCGGCGAAGTGGTCTACGCGGGCTTCTGGAAGCGCGTGGCGGCCTACATGATCGACTACTTCGTGCTGGCCATCCCCGGCGGCATCATCGGCGCCATCCTCGGTGTGATGCTTGGTGCCAGCATGGGTGCGGTGGGCAGCGGCGAATCGGCCATCGAAATCGTGGCCCAGCTGGCCAGTGCCCTGATCAACCTGGCCATCGGCATGGCGTACTACACCTGGTTCCATGCCTCGCAGGGCGGTGCCACGCTGGGCAAGATGGCGGTCGGCATCAAGGTCGTGCGCAGCAATGGCGAGCGCCTGACCAAGGCCCGCGCATTTGGTCGCTACTGGGCCGCGGTGCTCAGCACCTTCACCCTCGGCATCGGTTTCCTGATGGCCGCCTTCACCGAGCGCAAGCAGAGCCTGCACGACATGATCTGCGACACCCTGGTGGTCGACCGCTGGGCCTACACCGACCAGCCGCAGCTGCAGCGCCGGGAGCTGGGCACGGTGACCGTGCTGGTGCTCGTACTGACCGGCCTGCTGTCGCTGGTGGGCCTGGCGCTCATGGTGTTCGCGGTTGGCTTCATCGCCAAGATGGCCTCATGAACGGCCATCCTCACGCCTGGCTGCTTGACATGGGCTGGCCGGGCGTGATTCCTCTAATAAGGTGAAACCTGAACGCCCGGCACATTACCGGGCGTTCAGTTTATGGATTTGCCCGTGGCCGCTTCACTAATGCGGCCGTTTGCTCCACCCTAGCGGCCCCTCTCCCCCGGTCCGCCCACAGACCTTTCCTGACATGCCCAAGCACCTGCTCATCGTCGAATCGCCGGCCAAGGCCAAGACGATCAACAAATACCTCGGCAAGGACTACACGGTCCTGGCCTCGTATGGGCACGTGCGCGACCTGATCCCGAAGGAAGGCGCAGTCGACCCGGACAACGGGTTCGCCATGCACTACGACGTGATCGACAAGAACGAAAAGCATGTCGATGCGATCGCCAAGGCCGCCAAGGGCGCCGACGACATCCTGCTGGCGACCGACCCGGATCGCGAGGGTGAAGCGATCAGCTGGCACATCGCCGAGATCCTGAAGGAACGCGGGCTGGTCAAGGACAAGCCGATGCAGCGCGTGGTGTTCACCGAGATCACCCCGCGCGCCATCAAGGAAGCGATCAGCCAGCCGCGCGCAATCGCCAGCGACCTGGTCGACGCCCAGCAGGCGCGCCGCGCGCTGGATTACCTGGTCGGGTTCAACCTGTCGCCGGTGCTGTGGCGCAAGGTCCAGCGCGGCCTGTCCGCCGGCCGCGTGCAGAGCCCGGCGCTGCGCATGATCGTCGAGCGCGAGGAAGAGATCGAAGCCTTCATCGCCCGCGAGTACTGGTCGATCGCCGCCGAGTGCGCGCACCCGTCGCAGCACTTCAACGCCAAGCTGATCAAGCTGGACGGGCAGAAGTTCGAGCAGTTCACCATCACCGATGGCGACACCGCTGAAGCGGCGCGGATGCGCATCCAGCAGGCCGCGCAGGGCTCGCTGCACGTCACCGACGTGGCCAGCAAGGAGCGCAAGCGCCGCCCGGCGCCGCCGTTCACCACCTCCACCCTGCAGCAGGAAGCCTCGCGCAAGCTCGGCTTCACCACCCGCAAGACCATGCAGGTGGCGCAGAAGCTGTATGAAGGCGTGGCGATTGGTGACGAAGGCACCGTCGGCCTGATCTCGTACATGCGTACCGACTCGGTGAACCTGTCGCAGGATGCGCTGGCCGAGATCCGCGACGTGATCGCCCGTGATTACGGCATCGCCTCGCTGCCGGACCAGCCCAACACCTACCAGACCAAGTCGAAGAACGCCCAGGAGGCGCACGAAGCGGTGCGCCCGACCTCGGCCCTGCGCACCCCGGCCCAGGTCGCCCGCTTCCTCACCGACGACGAGCGCCGCCTGTACGAACTGATCTGGAAGCGTGCAGTGGCCTGCCAGATGATTCCGGCCACGCTCAACACGGTCAGCGTCGACCTGTCGGCCGGCAGCGAACACGTGTTCCGTGCCAGCGGCACCACCGTGGTCGTGCCCGGCTTCCTGGCCGTGTACGAGGAAGGCAAGGACAACAAGAGTGCCGAGGACGAGGACGAAGGCCGCAAGCTGCCGGCGATGAAGCCCGGCGACCGCGTGCCGCTGGAACGCATCCAGGCCGAACAGCATTTCACCCAGCCGCCGCCGCGCTACACCGAAGCGGCGCTGGTGAAGGCGCTGGAAGAGTACGGCATCGGCCGTCCCTCGACCTACGCCTCGATCATCCAGACCCTGTTGTTCCGCAAGTACGTGGAAATGGAAGGCCGCAGCTTCCGCCCGTCCGATGTGGGTCGCGCGGTGTCCAAGTTCCTGTCCAGCCACTTCACCCGGTACGTGGATTACGACTTCACCGCCAAGCTTGAAGACGAGCTCGATGCCGTCTCGCGTGGCGAAGAAGACTGGATCCCGCTGATGGCCCGCTTCTGGGAACCGTTCAAGGAACTGGTCGAAGACAAGAAGGAATCGGTCGACCGCGCGGAGGCCAGTGGCGCGCGCGAGCTCGGCACCGACCCCAAGACCGGCAAGCCGGTCAGCGTGCGGCTGGGCCGCTTCGGGCCCTATGCCGCCATCGGCAGCACCGCCGAGGATGCCGAGGAGAAGCCGAAGTTCGCTTCGCTGCGCCCCGGCCAGTCGATGCACACCATTTCCCTGGAAGACGCGCTGGAGCTGTTCCTGATGCCGCGCGCACTGGGCGAGGACAACGGCGAGCCGGTCAGCGTCGGCATCGGCCGCTTCGGCCCGTTCGCCAAGCGCGGCAGCACCTATGCCTCGCTGAAGAAGGAGGACGACCCGTACACCATCGACCTGGCGCGCGCCGTGTTCCTGATCGAAGAGAAGGAAGAGATCGCGCGCAACCGGATCATCAAGGAGTTCGAGGGCAGCGACATCCAGGTGCTGAACGGCCGTTTCGGCCCGTATATCAGCGACGGCAGGATGAACGGCAAGATCCCCAAGGATCGCGAACCGGCCTCGCTGACCCTGGCCGAAGTGCAGCAGCTGATGGAAGAAACCGGCAAGCCGGTGCGCAAGGGCTTCGGCGCCAAGAAGGCTGCCGCGAAGAAGGCCCCGGCAAAGAAGGCCGCGGTGAAGAAGGAAGCGGCGCCGAAGAAGGCCGCTGCAAAGAAAGCGCCTGCCAAGAAGGCCCCGGCAAAGAAAGCGGTGAAGAAGGCTGCTGCGAAGAAAGCCCCGGCGAAGAAGGCCGCTGCAAAGAAGTAGATCCACGCCATGCGTAGATGAGGGGGGCGGACCAACGGTCCGCACCCACCATGAGCAGTCATTACCTACCGCTGATGCCGGCCAGCGGCCGGCACTACCGGGTGCCAGGGTCCACCCCTTCTGCACGCGGCAGGGGGATAATGAAGGCCCACGCCGGGCCGGTCGCCGCCATGAAAGAACTCACCCTGGACTCTGCTGTCGCCACGCTCCGCGCGGGCGGCGTGATCGCCTACCCGACCGAAGCGGTCTGGGGCTTGGGCTGTGATCCCTCGCACGAAGCTGCGGTGCACATGGTGCTGCGGCTGAAGCAGCGCCCGATCGAGAAAGGCATGATCCTGGTCGCGGCCGAACTGGCGCAGCTGGAAGGCTGGGTGCGGCTGCAGGCGCTGCCCGACGCCCGCCAGCGCGCGGTGCTGGCCAGCTGGCCCGGTGCCAACACCTGGATCCTGCCTGCCGGCCCGCGCGCGCAGCCCTGGGTCACCGGCGAACACAGCGGTATCGCGGTGCGCATCAGCGCGCACCCGCTGGTGGCCGAACTCTGCCGCGCCTGGGGCGGCCCGCTGGTCTCCACCAGCGCCAACCTGGCCGGCGAACCACCGGCACGCAGCCGCGAAGAACTGGACCCGCGCCTGCTGCGCCTGCTCGACGGCATCCTCGATGGGCAGACCGGCGGCCTGGCCCAGCCCACCCCGATCCGCGACGCGCTCAGCGGCAACGTGCTGCGCTCCTGAGCCGGCGATTGCGCTGCTGCGGACAATCACGCACCCTGCCGCCATGACCCTGCTGCGCACCACCTTGAGCCTGTGCCTGCTGCTGCCGTGGACGGCACCCGCGGCCGAGGACGTGCGTGTCTACCGCTGCGTTGCCAGCAACGGTGCCGTCGCCCTGCAGGACAGGCCGTGCAACAGCGGCCGCCAGCAGGTGCGCGACCTGCAGCGCCCGCGCGATCCCGCTCCACGGGTGGTGCGCAGTGATGCCACGCCTCCGCCGCCCAGCGAAACCCCGGTCATCCGCGAGCGTGAAGTCCGCCACGTCTACATCCAGCCGCCGCAGCCGATGTACGAGTGCGTGAGCGAGGACGGCCAGCGCTATACCAGCGACAACAACGAGGGCAATCCGCGCTGGGTGCCGTTGTGGACCAGCGTCTGGCTGCCACACGGTCATCGTGGTCCGGCCTACCCCGGACCACGCCCGGCCATCGGCACGCCGATCAGCGAAGGCACAGGTTATCGCCCCCCTTCGATCGGCATGGGCGTGCAGGTGCCGGCCGGCAGCGTGCTGGTCCGCGACAGCTGCCATGCGTTGCCACCACAGGAAGTCTGCGCACGGCTGAGTGACCGCCGCTGGGAGCTGGATCGCCGTTACAACAGCGCGCTGCAGAGTGAACGCACCGCCATCAGCAACGAACAGCGCGGTATCGATGCGCGCCTGTCGCGCGATTGCGAACGCTGAGCGCAGCACGCCGTCGCAGCCTGTACGCTGTGCGCATGAACCGAGTGATCTGGCTGCTCCTGGTGCTGCTGCCCGGAAGCGCGTTGGCCGAAGAGGGCGTGATCTACCGCTGTACCTCCAGCAGCAGTGACGTCCCTACCCTGCAGCGCACGCCGTGCGCCACCGGCAGCAAGCAGCAGGTGCTGCGCATCCCCGACCCGGCCAACTCGCAGCCGGCCGCCGCTGCGCCTGTAGCCGCCGAACCTGCATCCGCGCCCGTTGAAACACCCGCGCCGGTGCCGTCCGGACCGGCCGTTGCCCCTGCGGCCCCAGCAGAACCACGACGCGCGGACGAAGGACGCACGATCATGGAAGCAGGCATGGTCGAACACGCAGGAGACGACCAGATCCTCGACAGCGCGACGCTGCGCCGCGATGCCGAGGCCCGCGCCGCCGCAGGTGACGGTCCACCGAAGCCGCCGCTTCCTCCGATCTTCCAGTGCACCGACAGCCAGGGCGGCGGCTACCTGTACGAGTACGAAGCCGCGCCCGGCCGCTGCGAGCTGATGACGGTACAGGGCCTTGGCGGAGTGACGCCGGTGAATGCCGCCAGCTGTGAAGTGGTGCGCGACCACTGCGAAGCGCTTCCCGAAGCGCAGCGCTGCGGTGGTTGGCAGCAGCGCTTCCGCGATGCCCGCGGCCGTGAGCGCTTCGCCGCGCCGGAGAACCGCGATACCGCGCGCGGTGAACGCGAACGGCTGCAGGGCGTGCTGGAGGCCAGCAACTGCCCGGTACCAGGGTGAGACCCACCGGTAGTGCCGGCCGCTGGCCGGCAACCACAGGATCTTCAGATGGTTGCAGTTGCCGGCCAGCGGCCGGCACTACCTGCTGAAAGATCAGAACCCGTAGCGCAGGAAACCGCCGTCCACCGCGATGCACTCGCCGGTCACATAGCTGGCCGCCGGCAGGCACAGGAAGCCCACGGCTGCGGCCACTTCCTCCGGCTCGCCGATACGACGCATCGGCGTGCGGTTGATCACTTCCTCGTAGTAGTCCGGGTCCGCCAACGGACCGGACGTGCGCCGCGTGCGGATGTACCACGGCGCCACCGCGTTGACCCGGATGCCATCCTCGGCCCACTCGACGGCCAGGTTGCGGGTCATCTGATGCATCGCCGCCTTGGTCATGCCGTAGACCACGCCGCTGCGCACATGGGTCAGGCCGGACACGCTGCCGACGTTGACGATGGATGACGACGCGTGGCGTGCCAGCAACGGATGTGCATAGCGCGACAGCTCGAAGGCCGAGAACAGGTTGGTCTCGAAGATCTTCCGCCATTCGTCCTCGGAATACTCCGTGGCCGCCTTGGTGACGTTGCCGCCGGCGTTGTTGACCAGGATGTGCAGGCCATCGCTATGGTCCTCCACCCAGTCCAGGATCTGGCGGCGGTCCTCGTCGTCGGAGACATCGGCGGCCAGCGCATGCACCTGCATCTGCGGATACACGTCCAGCAGTTCGTCGCGCGCGGTCTCCAGCATGTCGATATCACGGCCGACGATCATCAGATCGGCGCCGAAGCCAGCCAGTTCATGCGCGATGGCCAGGCCGATGCCGGCGCTGGCGCCGGTGATCAGGGCGGTCTGGCCGTCCAGGCGCCACCGTTGCTGGGTCATGTGTTCTCCCGGGCCGCGCCCGCTGTGTTTCGATGCGGCAAGGATACGCGCTCACGGCCGCCCCCTGCCGAGGATGCGACACTGCCCGCACGCCCATCACGGAGTGCCGCCATGCGCATCCTGATCCTGTCCACGTCCCTGCTGGCCACCGCGCTACTGGCGGGCTGCCAGCGCCCACCGGCGCCGAACCCGGAAAAGCCACCGGTGCCCCGGGCGATGTCGCGCGCAATCAACGAACCGCTGGACCGCGCCAAGGGCGTGCAGAAGACCGTGGACGATGCCGCCGCGCGTGAGCGCAAGGCCGAGGCCGACGCGACGCAGTAACCCCGCAGACGAAAACGCCCGGCCGAGGCCGGGCGCTTCCAGTAGATCCACGCCGTGCGTGGATGGCTTCCGATCAGAACCCGCAGAAGCAGTACGCCAGCGCCTTCACCGGCGTGCCGTTGCCCTTCTCGCGGGCCGCGTTCTCGACAAAGCGCAGCTGCGTATCCACTTCCGGCATCGTGCGCGCCAGCACCATCCGCGCCATGCCCGAGTCGGACAGCATCCAGGCACCTGCACGGCTGCCGGCGAAACCGCTGACGAACTGCGCGAACGGCGTTGCCGCCTTCTCGATGTAACGCACGCGGTAGGCATCAGCCTTGCCCAGCTTGGCGCGGCTGGCGGCATCGGCCACCGCATCCTTCAGGCCACCGAAGGCATCGACCAGGCCACGTTCCTTGGCCTGCGCACCGCTCCACACGCGTCCACGGGCCACTTCGTCGACGGCCTCGACCGGCTTCTTGCGGGCGTCGGCGACGCGACCGGTGAAGTCGGCGTAACCCTTGTTGATCACCGACTGGATGACCTGGCCCACGGCCGGATCCATCGGGCGGGTGACATCGAACGCACCGGCGAAACGGGTGGTGCCGACACCGTCGGTGTGCACGCCGATCTTGTCCAGCGCGCGGCTGAAGTTCGGCACCATGCCGAAGATGCCGATCGAACCGGTGATGGTCGACGGATCGGCATAGATGCGATCGGCATTCATGCTGATCCAGTAGCCACCGGAGGCGGCCAGGTCGCCCATCGACACCACCACCGGCTTGCCGGCGGCCTGCAGGGCCACCACTTCGCGGCGGATCTGCTCGGAGGCGAACACTTCACCACCCGGCGAATCCACGCGCAGCACCACGGCCTTCACGTTCTCGTCGTCACGCGCGGCACGCAGCAGCGCCGAGGTCGATTCGCCACCGATGCGGCCGGCCGGCAGGTCGCCACCGCTGATTTCGCCGGCAGCCACCACCACCGCCACCTGCGGACGGCTGTCGACCGGGTTGCGGCGCGCATCGAGCTGGCCCAGGTAGGAGCCGAAGTCGATGTTGCGGAAACCACCGTCGGCATCGTCGTCAGCCACGCCGCGCTCGATCATCAGATCCTCGAATTCCTCGCGGGTCTTCAGCGACGTCACCAGCTTCTGCTGCAGGGCGAACTTGGCCAGGTCACCACCGGCAGCGGCGATGCCTTCCGGCAGCGTGTCGATGCCGGCGGCCAGCTGTGCCGGATCCAGGCGACGGGCCTTGGCGATGTCGCCCAGGTAGCGCTGCCACACGTCGTTCATCCAGAACAGGTCGGCTTCCTTGGAGGCCGGCGAAGCGGCGTCGAGCACGTAGGGTTCGGCGGCGGACTTGTACTCGCCCACCTTGAACAGGTGCACGTCCACACCCAGCTTGTCCTGCAGGCCGGTGCGGAAGTACTGGCGATAGCGGCCCAGGCCCTCGAGCACCACCGACCCCATCGGGTCCAGGTAGACCTCGTCGGCCTGTGCGGCCAGCAGGTACTGCGACTGGCCCATGCTCTCGCTGTAGGCCACCAGCTGCTTGCCGGACGCACGCAGGTCCTGCAGTGCCGCGGCCACTTCACGCAGCGAAGCGAAGCCCGACGGCTGCAGCTTGTCCAGCTCCAGCACCACGCGCTCGATCTTCTTGTCTTCCTTGGCCGACTCGATCACCCGCAGCAGGTCGCGCAGCTGGATCTCTTCGGCACCGTTGTCGCCCACCGCCTTGGCCAGCGCGCGGCTGACCGGGTCAGCGCTGAACTGCTCGACCAGGCGGCCTTCCGGCGCGATCACCAGGGTAGTACGGTCCTGCAGCGATTTGCTGGCACCGGCGCCCATGCCGGCGGCGATGACGAACATCACCAGCAGCAGGAACAGCAGGCCGAAGAACACCAGGTTGAGGATCAACCGGCGGGTGAAGTTCATGACGTCCCACAGCCCGATGAAGAAACTGGCGACGGGGTTGCGACGCGCCGGGGGCAGCGGGGGCACGGGTTGATTCATGGAACGCTCCGGATGGCTTCTTGCCGTGGTGCCAGCATAGCCGGTGCCGTGTGATGCGGCATCGGACACAAGTCAGGGGATCGCCCGCCATGGGTCGGCAGGGCGGGCGGGACGATCAGGACAACATCGATTGGCCGATGCGCAGGCTGCTGCGACGCAGGCGCCAGCCCATCAGGATGGCGGCGGCGGTCAGGCCGACGATCAGGCCGATCCACATGCCCTGCGGGCCCATGCCCAGGCCCAGGCCGAGCCCGGCGCCGAGCGGCATGCCCAGGCCCCAGTACGCGAACATGGCGATGAACATCGGCACGCGGGTGTCCTTCAGCCCGCGCAGCGCGCCGGCCGACAGCACCTGGATGCCATCCGGGAACTGGAAGGTGGCCGCGTACAGCAGCAGGGTGGAGGCCAGGCCGGCCACCGCCAGGTCGTTGGTGTAGACACCGACGATGGCGTCATGGCCGAACAGCAGCACCGCTGCCGACAACGTCTGCGTACCCATGATGATCGCGTAGCCGGCCCAGGCCGCGCGCCGCACGCCGAAGCCATCGCCACGGCCGACCGCATGCCCGACGCGCACGGTGGTGGCCTCGGCCACGCCCATCGGGATCATGAAGCACAGCTGGGCGACGTTGATCGCAATCTGGTGCGCGGCCGCTTCATTGGCACCAAGGCGGCCGATCAGCAGCGCGGTAACGATGAACAGGCCGCCCTCCATCAGCACGGTGATGCCGATCGGCAGGCCAGTGCGCAGCAGGTCCCAGATCGCCTTCCAGCGCGGTCCTTCGAAGTGCGAGAACAGCTGCAGGTGGGCAAAGCGCTTGGTGAACCACAGGTAGGTGGCGAAGGCGATCGCCTGCAGCCACATCATCACCGCCGAAGCGATGCCCAGGCCCTCGGCGCCCATTTCCGGGAAGCCGAGCTTGCCGTTGGCCAGCACGTAGCCCATCGGTGCCAGCACCAGCAGGCCACCGAAGCCGAGCAGCATGGTCGGCAGCGTCCAGTGCATGCCCTCGCTGAGATAGCGCATGCAGAAGTACAGGGTCAGCGCAGGTCCGCCCCAGCGCACCGCATGCAGGAACGCGGTGGCCCCCGGCACGATGTCCGGTGCGATGCCGAACGCAGGCAGCAGCGGCGGCACCACGGTGAGGAAGGTGAACATGATCAGGCCCAGGCCCAGCGCCAGCCACAGTGCCTGGCGGAACAGCGGGCCGATCTCGCGCTCGCGGCCGGCGCCATGCAGCTGCGACACCGAGGCGGTGAGCGAGATCAGGGTGCCGATCGGGATCAGCATCGGCAGCCACAGCAGGGCGGTGCCGATGGTCACCGCGGCCAGGGTCGCCGTGGCGTGGTGGCCGGCAATGACGTTGTCGACGAAGGAGATCAGACCGGTGGACACATGCCCGAGCACAAGCGGCAGGGCGAGCAGACCGGTAGCGCCGACTTCCTTGCTGAAGCGCGGCGTGGAGGTTGCAGTAGACATAAGGTGCTTGACGCGAACTACGGTTGCGCGCGAAGGGCACAGGCACCGGGTTGCGGGCCGCCATCTTACGCGTGCAGCGCGCGCATTCCCATGACATGGCGTGAATGCTGGGTTCCGGCAGGCCCCGGCATCACGCGTTGCGATCGCGTTACGAACAGAAAAAGGGGACGGAGGGGATTAAGTCGTTTCAAGCCCGACTGTGCCGAATACGACTTAATCCCCTCCGTCCCCTTTTCTTTCTACTGCCCAGCCTGGCGCTTGAGCCAGGTATCGCGCTCGGCCGGCGGCACCGCGAGGAACGCGCCGCGGACCTTGTCGCGCTCCTGCGGTGGCGTGCGCTGTGCCACCAGGGTCAGTTGGGCCAGCTGCGCCGGGCTGAGCTGGCGCAGCACGGCCAGCGCGGCCTCGCGCTGTTCCGGCGGCACGAAGCCGAACAGGCCGTGCAGCTTGGGGAACTCCAGGCCCAGCTGCGGGCCCAGCCGCCAGCCTTCGCGGAAGGCCTGGTCCTGCGCCTGGAACTGCTGGCGCAGGCGCTGCTGCTGGTCGGCCGGCAACGCATTGAATCGCGCAGCGGCCTGACGGATCCGCTCACGCTCGCCCTCCGGCAATGCCCGCCATGCGGCGTAGTCGGCGCGGCGCTGGCGCTGCTGCTGGGCATCGAGCTGGGCGAACGCAGCGGGCGTCGTACCCGTGGTGGCCGGGGCCACCGGTGAACTGCCCGGCACTGGCGGCGGCAGCGGCACGTTCAAGGTCTGCGGCGCGGCGGACAGCGACAACGGCAGGGCCAGCAGCAGGCTGGCGAATACGGTCTTATTCATCGGCAGCAGCGGTTTCCAGCGTGGCGCTGGCCGGCTCCGGCCGGCTCGGCTTGGATTGCGACTCGTCCACCGGCAGCGGGCCGCCCGCGGCGGTCCACGCATACAGATCGGCATCGGCCACCAGCGGATAGTCGCGGTCGGCCAGCATCGTGGCGTCGTCCGTCGCCTGCGCAGGGGTCGCGTCCGGCGTGGCATTGACCTTGCTCGGCGGCAGTGCTTCCACCGTGACGGGACCCGCCTCACCAACCACGCCTTCCGGCAGCGGTGCGTCGCTGCCGAACGAATGTCCCTGCCAATGGCGCCAGCCCAGCGCGGCGGCCAGCAGTACCACCACGGTTATCAGCAGGATCAACGGACCGCGCCAGCGCGGCTTGGCATTGGCGCGGCGGCGCTTGCCAGTGGCTGCAGCCCGCTCGTCGCGCTGCGGGGTGCGCCAGCTGGAGGTCGGCGCTTCACTGCTGTTCGTCGGTGCGGCCGGCTGTTGCAGCTGCTGCAGGCGTTTGACGGGCAGATCGCGGATGCGCAGCTGCACCTGTTCGGCCAGCTGGCGCCAGGCCGAGGCGTCGGGCTGGCCGTGCGCGTCACGCGGGCAGGCATCGGCCAGCAACTGCTGGTAGCCGGCTTCGTCCTGGTCGAGCACGCGCGTGGCGATACCTTCATCCAGGCTGCCGCCCACCCGCAGCAACAGCGCCAGGCGCGGCAACGGTCCCATCTGGCCCAAGGCGGCAAGCGGCGGCTCCCACTGGCCGCCCACCGGCTCACGCAGCGCCTGGCGCTGGCCCAGCAGGGTCCAGAAGCGGGTTGGCCACTGCGCCATCGGCAGGTCACTGGCGACCGCCGCAAACGCGCGCATCACCGCCACCAGTGTCTGTTCGGCCCGGGCAGCATCGCCGCACTGCAGTTCAGCCACCACCAGGGCGCGGCGTTCAACACCTCGCAGGAACGCCGACAGCGCGCCGGCCGCGGTCGAGGAAACAGGGGCGGGCACAGCCGTCATCGATCACTCCAAAGGTCTGCCCGCATGATAGCGGCAGGCAATCGGCGCCCGTAGGACTTGCGCCCACAGGCACTTCGTGCTGCAGGTTGTGCACAGCACCACGCTGCCTGCGCAGGAAACTGTGGCATCCAGCTGAATTCACTCTGTTTCAGCATTGTTTCACACTTAAGCAATTGATTTTGATGGATTTTAAAGTATGGCGATTTTTTGACCAACCGGAGCGTGAGGCCGTCGCCATCGGCCTCCTGCGCGCCCGCCGACCGGTAACGCACAGCGTTATCCACAGAACATGTGGATAAGACTGAATCTCCAATGGACACCGATATTTAGGTGACATTTATGATTCAACGGGCGCCGTCCCGCCGCCGCCCACCCCGCCATTCGCGCGCGCATGGCCCGGTACACTGGCCCGATGCTTTCACCGATTCCGACCCTGCAGGTCGCCCTGCCCGTCCCCCTGCCCCGCCTGTTCGACTACCTGTCGCCGGAGGGCGTGGCCCCCACGGTTGCGGTCGGCTGCCGCCTGAAGGTGCCGTTCGGCAACCGTGAGCTGGTCGGTGTGGTGGTGGGACACGGCCAGACCGACGACGGCCAGGGACTCCGCCAGGCGTTGACCTGGTGCGACCCGCAGCCGCTGCTGCAGGGTGAGCTGTGGCAGAGCCTGCAGTGGCTGGCGCGCTACACCCACGCGCCGTTGGGCGAAGTACTCAGCACCGCCCTGCCCGGCCCGCTGCGCCACGGCGAGGCCCTGCCCGACACCCATCACTGGGGCTGGCAACTGACACCCGAAGGCCATGCCCAGCGCGGGAAGCTGCGCGCCGGCAGCCGCCCGCGGCAGTTGGCCGAACTGCTGGCCGAGGCCGTGGTGGATGAAGACGTACTGGGCGAACGCATGGAGGACTGGCGCACCGCCGCACGCAGTCTGGCCAAGCGTGCACTGGCCGAGCGCGTGGCGATGACGGTGGCACCGCAGCATGCGCAGCCGTTGCCCGGGCCCACGCTCAACCCGGACCAGGCCGAGGCCGTGACTGCGATCAACGCCGCCGACGGCTTCCAGCCTTTCCTGCTGGATGGCGTGACCGGCAGCGGCAAGACCGAGGTCTACCTGCAGGCGATCATCCATTGCCTGGCACAGGGCAGGCAGGCGCTGGTGCTGGTGCCGGAAATCGGCCTGACTCCGCAGACCCTGGCACGCTTCCGCGGCCGCCTCGGCATCGCCGTGCATGCGCTGCATTCGGGCTTGAACGATAACGAGCGCGCTCGCGTCTGGGCAGCCGCCTCACGTGGTGAAGCACGGGTCATTGTCGGCACCCGCTCGGCAGTGTTCACGCCGCTGCCGCAGGCCGGTCTGCTGATCATCGACGAGGAACATGACGGCAGCTACAAGCAGCAGGACGGCATCCGCTACCACGCGCGCGATTTCGCCCTGGTGCGCGCCAAGGCGCTCGGCATTCCCGTGCTGCTCGGCAGTGCCACGCCCTCGCTGGAAACACTGCACAACGCCTATGCCGGGCGCTACACCCACCTGCGCCTGAAGCAGCGTGCCGGCGATGCACGACCACCGCGCGTGCGCATCCTTGATGTGCGCAAACGGCCATTGCACGATGGCCTCTCGGCCGATGTTCTGGCCGGCATCGGCGAGCACCTGCAGCGTGGCCAGCAGGTGCTGGTGTTCAAGAACCGCCGTGGCTATGCGCCGGTGCTGCTGTGCCACGACTGCGGCTGGACCGCACCGTGCAACCGCTGCGATGCTCCGATGACCGTGCATGGTGGCGGCCGCCGGCTGCAGTGTCACCACTGCGGTGCGCGGCAACCGGCGCCGCTGGCATGCCCGGCCTGCGGCAGCCTGGCGCTGCAGCCACAGGGCATCGGTACCGAACGCCTGGAAGAGCACCTCACCGCCGCCTTCGCCGATTTTCCGGTGGTGCGCATCGACCGCGGCACCACCTCACGACGCGACGCACTGGAACAGCAACTGGCGAGGCTGGGCGACCACCCCGGCATCCTGGTCGGCACGCAGATCCTGGCCAAGGGCCACGACCTGCCGAAGCTGACACTGGTGGTGGTGGTGGGCATCGACGAAGGTTTGTTCTCCGCGGACTTCCGCGCCAGCGAGAAACTGGCGCAGCAGCTGATTCAGGTCGCAGGACGCGCGGGACGTGCACGTGATCCTGGTGAGGTCTGGCTGCAGACCCATCACCCCGGGCATCCGCTGCTGGAAACCCTGGTGAGCGGTGGCTACCACCCGTTCGCGCAGGCCGAGTTGAACCAGCGCCAGGCCGCCGGATTCCCGCCGTTCGCGCATCTGGCACTGATGCGCGCCGAGGCACAGCAGGTCGAGCATGCCAATGCGTTCCTGCTGGCGGCGCGGCAACTGCTGGGGGAACAGAATGTGGTCGAGGCCTACGGGCCGATGCCGGCGCCAATGCCGCGGCGTGCCGGTTACCAGCGCACGCAGCTGTTGCTGTCCGCGCTTCAGCGGCCACCGCTGCATGGCGTGCTGGCCCAGCTGGTGCCGCAGCTGTATGCGCTGCCGGAGGCACGCAAGGTGCGCTGGTCGCTGGATGTGGATCCGACGGATCTGTATTGAGGGCGCTGCCCAATGCTGCGTAGAGTCGAGCTTGCTCGACTGCCGTGCGCCAGAAACAGTCGAGCAAGCTCGACTCTACCGTCGGTCCGTATGGACCCGACGGATCTGTATTGAGGCAGACGAACGCTAGCGCCGGGCCATGCCCGGCGGTCCTCCGCATACCACGCTCGCCGGGCATGGCCCGGCGCTACCCCTCAGGTCAGCGGCGACATCACGCCGCGCTGGTAGGCCGGGCGTTCGCGCAGGCGGGCGTACCAGTCGGCCAGGTGCGGCAGGTCCGGGCGCTGGATGGGCAGTTCGAACCAGGCATAGATCAGCGAGCCCAGCGGGATGTCACCCATCGCGAACGTCTCGCCCGACAGCCACGGCTGTCTGGCCAACGTGGCATCGGCCATCGCCAGGTAGTCACCGGCACGCACGATGGCGGCATTGATGCGCGCTTCGTCGCGGTCAGCTGGGGCGGTGCGCATGATGCCCCAGATCAGGTCGGTGTACAGCGGCGCCATGCGCGAGGTGCTCCAGTCCATCCACTTCTCGGCCTGGGCGCGTTCCATCGGGTCTTCGGCGTACAGCGTGCCCAGCGCGTAGCGCGCACTCAGATAGCGCACGATGGCATTCGATTCCCACAGCGGCAGGCCATGGTCTTCGATCACCGGCACCAGGCTGTTGGGATTCATCGCCAGGTACTCCGGCGTCTGCGTGCCGCCATGGCTGCCACCAACCTCGATGGATTCGTACGGCAGGCCGATTTCCTCGGCGCACCACAGCACCTTGCGGACGTTGCTGGAATTGCGGCGGCCCCAGATCTTCAACATGCGGGTTTTTCCTTGCTGGCAATGCGAGCGGCAACGATACGCCTGATCGGAGTGGGTGTGTGGGTGGCGGATGTGGAATCGGGCATCTGCGCGCTGCCGGCCAGCGGCCGGCACTACCGGTTTTTCTTCGGCAGCGCGCGCACGTAGGAGGACTTGCCGTCCTTCTTCAGCTCGAACAGCCCGATCGCCGCCAGCAGGTCACTGAGCTTGCCGTAACCGTAGTTGCGCGGGTCGAACGACGCCTGGTTGCCGATCTGGCTGCCGACCGGGCCGAGATGCGACCAGCCATCCTCGCCCTCGGCCGCGGACACCGCGCGGCGCAGCATCTTCACCAGCCGCGTGTCGCTGCGCATTTCCGCACCACTCTTGCGCGGGCGCGCATCGTCGTTGGCCACCGGCTCGTTCGATGCCTGTTCGCTGGACGCCTGTTCGGTATCCGGCACGCTGGCATGGGTCTGGCCCAGCGCTTCCAGATAGGTGAACTTCGAGCACGCGTTGACGAACGGCTCCGGGGTTTTCTTCTCGCCGAAGCCATACACCTTCACGCCATCGGTCAGCAGGCGCATCACCATCGGGGTGAAATCGGCATCGCTGGACACGATGGCGAAGCCATCGAGATTGCGCGCGTACAGCAGGTCCATGGCATCGATCACCATCGCCATGTCCGAGGCATTCTTGCCCTTGCTGTAGGCGAACTGCTGGATCGGGCGGATCGCATATTCGTGCAGCACGGCCTCCCAACCCTTCAACCGCGGGCTCTTCCAGTTGCCATAGGCGCGGCGCACGTTGGCCACGCCGTAGCGGGCGACTTCAGCCAGGACCTCGTCGATCTTCGAGGCCGGCGCATTGTCGGCGTCGATCAACAGGGCGATGCGCTTTTCCGGTTCGCTCATGGGCTCCTCACGGGCGGTTGCCTGAACCCGAGTATCGCCGATCCATGCGGGCGCTGACGTGACAGGGCGCCATCGTGCGAAGATGCCAGGCGCTTCCCCCAATGCCCCCACTGGAGTGAGTCGATGAGTCGCGAGCGCGTTCCCCACCTGGTTGTTGTCGGCGGCGGTTTTGCCGGCCTCTGGGCCACCCGTGCCCTGGCCCGCGAGCGCATACGCATCACCCTGGTCGACCGCCGCAACCACCATCTGTTCCAGCCGCTGCTGTACCAGGTGGCCACCGCCGGCCTGTCCGCGCCGGACATCGCCGCGCCGCTGCGCCACATCCTCGGCCACCAGCGCAATGTGGAAGTCCGCCTCGGCGAAGTGGTGACCATCGACAAGCAGGCCCGGCAGATCCGCATGGCCGATGGCAGCACGCTGGACTACGACAGCCTGCTGCTGGCTACCGGCGCCACCCACGCCTACTTCGGCAACGACCAATGGGCCGATGATGCGCCCGGGCTGAAGACGCTGGACGATGCCATCGCACTGCGCCGCAAGCTGCTGCTGGCGTTCGAACGCGCCGAGGCCGAGCCGGACCCGGCGAAGAAAGCGGCGTGGTTGAGCTTTGCCGTGGTCGGCGGCGGCCCCACCGGTGTTGAACTGGCCGGTACCTTGGCCGAAATCGCGCGGCATACGCTGCGCAACGAGTTCCGCCATATCGATCCGGCCAGCGCCAAGGTGCGGCTGGTCGAAGCCGGCCCGCGCGTGTTGTCTTCGTTCCCGGAAGTGCTTTCGCTGAAGGCACGGCGGCAACTGGAAAAACTGGGCGTGGAAGTATTGACCGGTACCCCGGTGAGCGACATCGACAGCCAGGGCTTCAAGCTCGGCGATCAGTTCGTGCCGGCCCGCACCGTGGTCTGGGCCGCCGGTGTGGCCGCTTCACCGCTGGCGCGCACCCTGGATGTGCCGCTGGACCGCGCCGGCCGCGTGCAGGTGCAGCCGGACCTCACCCTGCCTGGGCACCCCGAGCTGTTCGTGGCCGGTGACCTGGCCGCACTGAATCAAGCCAACGGCAAGCCGGTACCCGGCGTCGCGCCCGCCGCCAAGCAGATGGGCAAGTACGTGGCCGAGGTGATCCGCGCGCGCCTGGACGACAAGCCGGCACCAGGTCCCTTCAAGTACGCCGACTTCGGCAACCTGGCCACCATCGGCCGCATGGCCGCGATCGTGCACCTGGGCAGGCTGCAACTCTCGGGCGTCCTCGCCTGGTGGTTCTGGCTGGCCGCACACGTGTTCTTCCTGATCGGTTTCCGCAACCGCGTCGTGGTGCTGCTGAACTGGGCGGTGGCGTACTGGAGCTATCAGCGCAGCGCGCGCATCATCTTCGGTGATGACCAGGAAGACCGGCGACCCCGACGGTAATGCCCGCGCGCGGCGTGTCCCTGTAGAGCCGAGCCCATGCTCGGCTTCTGCAATCCGAACGAAGTGCAGCCGAGCATGGGCTCGGCTCTACAGCGCCTTCGGTTTCGGGTACCACAGCGCGTTGACGATGACCCAGCGCTGGTCGAAGCGGCCCATGTGGAAGTAGTCGACGAACCACGGGGTTTCCAGCCGCACCGAGGCCGCGTTGCCGGTCACGTCCAGCACCGTGCAGCGGCGTTCCCATTGATCCTTCGGGGTCTTCAGCGCGCCCTGTTTCGTCAACGAGACCAGTTCCTCCTTCGACATGCGGCGCAGGCCCAGGCGTTCGTCGGGTGTATCGCCGAGCACCGCGCGCTTGGCCAGGTCCGGGTGCAGGGAACGGGCGACACGCTGCGGGTCGGCCTCCAGCTGGCCATCGACGTAGTCGTGGCAGGTGGCTTCGATGGCCGCGATGGTGGCCGGGTCGGCGGCAGGGCTCGTTGCTGCGGAAAGAGCGAACAGCAGGGCAATCGTGGACATCCGGGTCTCCGGCTCTGGGCGCGGGGCGATCATCGCATGGGCAAGCCGCATCCACGCATGGCGTGGATCTACTGCATCAGGCCCATTTCGTCGACGCTCAGCTGCATGTACAGGAACGCGGCCGCTTCGTCGGTCATCGGCTGGCCCTGCGGGAAACTGTCGAGCCAGGCGGAGATGCGCGCATGCCGATGCTTCAGCGCATCAGCTATCGCGCGCTTTTCCGCGTCGGTGGCATGTTCCTGCATCTCATCGCGCAGCAGGTCATCGCCGATGCCCCATTTTTCGGCCAGCGGGATCAGGTCGACCAGATCGGGCGGCACCTGGTCGCGGCGCAGGTGGATGGGCTCGGGCGTGTCCGGGCCGCGCTGTGCGGCCAGTTCGGCGGCGCTGCCGATCTGCCCGTGCTGCAGCGGTGGCGGAGTCTGGGCGCAGGCCGACAGGGGGATACAGAACGTCAACATCAGCATCCAGCAGGATTTCATCGGACCGCTTCCTGTGTCGATGGATGTGGCGATGATGGCATGGCCCAGCACACCATCCACGCATGGCGTGGATCTACAGGACCGGGGCCTGCAGCCAGGCCAGTTTGCGTTCGCGCGGCTGTTGCTTGAGCTGCCATTCGGCGCGGGAGGCGGCGGCCCGGTCCGGGTACTCGCGCACGGCCAGCACGCGCAGCGGCGGCCGGGCCCGGGTGTAGCGCGCGCCCTTGCCGGCCTGGTGGGCGGCGAAGCGCGCGTCCACGTCGGTGCTGATGCCGGCGTAATAGCTGCCATCCCGGCATTCGAGCAGGTACAGGAACCACGGGCGGAGGGACGGGGCCATGCCCCGATTATGCCGTGCTGCACTGCAGCGGATATACTGGCGCCCGAATGCAGGAGAGAGGCGCCGCGCTGGCGCCCGCCGAAGGCGCAGGCTCCCATGATCGCTCAGGCCGGTGGGCTGGAATCCCACCAACCATGCATTCGACTCGCCGAGCTGGAGAGAGGTCACCGGGCACGCCCGGGACGATCCGCCGAAGGGGCACGCGGCCAACGCCGCTGAACTCTCAGGCAAAAGGACAGCGGGAGCGGCACCGGTCATCGTCATCCCGTCATTGCGCAGGCAGTGGCGGTAGTCGCGCATGGCCGGCCCCACCGCGCCCGGAGCCTGTCCCATGCTGCTGTCCATCATCTACCTGATCGCCATTTCCGCCGAAGCCATGACCGGCGCGCTGTCCGCCGGCCGTCGCCGCATGGACCTGTTCGGGGTGGTCATGATCGCCTGCGTCACCGCCCTCGGGGGCGGTTCGCTGCGCGACATCCTGCTCGGCCACTACCCGCTGGGCTGGGTGAAGCATCCCGAGTACCTGGGCTTCACCGTGTGCGCGGCGCTGATCGCCACCTGGGTGGCGCGCTGGATGCACCATTTCCGCCGCACCTTCCTGGTGCTCGATGGCCTGGGCCTGATCGCCTTCACCCTGATCGGCTGCTCGATCGCGCGCGAGGCCGGCCATGCCATGCCGATCGTGCTGATCGCCGGCATGCTGACCGGCGCCTTCGGCGGCGTGCTGCGCGACATTCTCTGCAACGAGGTGCCGCTGATCTTCCAGAAGGAGCTGTACGCGATCATCGCGCTGCTGACCGGCGCGGCCTACCTGTTGCTGCTGCACTGGGGCGTGGCCGACGCCACCGCGATCCTGTGCTGCCTCGGCGGCGGCTTCGCGCTGCGCCTGCTGGCGATCCACTACCGCTGGGAAATGCCGAAGTTCGTGTACCACGACGAAGTGCATTGAGCCTCTTCGTAGAGTCGAGCCATGCTCGACTATTCCTGGCAGACGCAGTCGAGCATGGCTCGACTCTACAAGATTGGTCGAGCCCGTTCGACGCATTGCAGAACATGACCATGGTCATGCGGCATTGGCCGGGGTGATTGGCTACCATTGTCACCCCGTCGCTGCCGCGACGGCATCCAGCCACGCCGCGCCCGCGGCCCCGCCAGACAACTCCCTCCCCGCTGCCCGTGGTGCCGTGAACGCGCCGACGGGCCCGCATGTCCCTGCGCGCGCAGGGCGCAGGATGCCCCATGTCTGTCGCCGAAAATTCCCGCTTCCGTCGTGCCCGCCTGTTGTGGGCGATGCTGGCCATCGCCCTCGCCGCCCTTCTGGCGTGGTGGCTGTGGCCCCGGAATGGTGCCGGCAGCAGCGACGATGCGCCGGGCAAGACGGTGCCGGTACGCGTGGCACGCGCCAGCGCCGAGCCGCTGGTGCTGCGCCTGAAGGCGGTCGGTACGGTCACCCCGCTGCACAGCGTGGTGGTACGCAGCCGCGTGGATGGCGAACTGCTACGGCTGCATTTCCAGGAAGGCCAGCAGGTGAAGGCCGGCGATCTGCTGGCGCAGATCGACCCGCGCCCGTATGAAGTGAAGCTGGCACAGGCGCAGGGTACCCAGCAGCAGAATCTGGCCGAGCTGGAAAACGCCGAGCGCCAGCTGCAGCGCTACCGCGAACTGCAGAAGCAGAACTACGTGTCCGGGCAGGAACTGAGCGACCAGCAGAGCAAGGTGCGCCAGCTGCAGGGCCGCCGCCTCAGCGATCAGGCGTCTGTTGATGAAGCGCGCCTGCAGCTGCAGTACACCCGCATCACCGCGCCGGTCAGTGGCCGCGTCGGGCTGCGCCGTTTGGACGTGGGCAACCTGGTGCGCGCCAGCGATGCCGAAGGCCTGGTGACGCTGGCGCAGACCGCGCCGATCAGCGTGCTGTTCACGGTGCCCGAACCCGAGCTGCCTGCGCTGCTCGATGCCGTGCAGGCGCAACCGGCACTGGCGGTGGAAACCTGGGACCGCGAAGAACGCCGGCAGCTGGCCCGCGGCTCGCTGTCCAGCGTCGACAACCGCATCGATACCACCACCGGCACGTTGAAACTGCGTGCGCACTTCGACAACCACGATCTGGCGCTGTTCCCCAACCAGTTCGTCAACGTCCGCCTGCAGCTGGGCGAGCAGCCCGCGCTGCTGATTCCCGATGCCGCCGTGCAGTTCGGCAGCCAGGGCAACTACGTGCATATCGTCGACAAGGACAGCAAGGCACAGCGCCGCACCGTGGTGCTCGGTCCGGCCGATGATGGGCGCGTGGCCGTGCGCTCCGGGCTGGCCGCAGGGGACAAGGTGGTGATCGAAGGCATCGACGGGCTGGAAGACGGCACGGCGGTGGAGATCATCACCGAGGAGGCCGCGACCAGGGCCGGCGCATGAACCTCTCGCGCCCGTTCATCCTGCGCCCGGTCGCAACGACTCTCCTGATGGTGGCGCTGCTGCTGTCCGGCGTGCTGGCCTATCGCCTGCTGCCGGTGGCGGCGCTGCCGCAGGTCGATTACCCGATCATCCAGATCACCACGCTGTATCCGGGGGCCAGCCCCGAACTGACCACACGCACCATCACCGCGCCGCTGGAACGCCAGCTGGGGCAGATTCCCGGTCTGAAACAACTGTCGTCGACCAGTTCCGGCGGCGCCTCGGTCATCACCCTGCAGTTCGGGCTGGAGGTGTCGCTGGGTGTGGCCGAGCAAGACGTGCAGGCCGCGATCAACGCAGCGGGCAGCTTCCTGCCCGACGACCTGCCGGTGCCGCCGGTGTACCGCAAGGTCAACCCGGCCGACACCCCCATCCTGACCTTGGCGGTGACCTCGCAAGGCCTGTCGCTACCGCAGGTGCACGATCTGGTGGATACGCGCATCGCCCAGCGCCTGGCGCAGTTGCCCGGCGTCGGCCTGGTCAGCCTGGCCGGTGGCCAGCGCCCGGCGGTGCGCATCCAGGTCAATCCAGCGGCGCTGGCCGCCAACAACCTGGGCATGGACCACATCCGCACCGCCATCGCCGCCGCCAACGTCAACCTGCCCAAGGGCAGTTTCGATGGCCCGATCCGCGCGGTGATGCTCGATGCCAACGATCAGATGCGCAGCGTGGATGAGTACCGTGCCCTGGTACTGGCCTGGCGCGACGGCGCGCCGCTGCGGCTGGGCGATGTAGCCACCATTACCGATGGCGCCGAGAACCGCCAGTTGGCTGCGTGGAGCGGTACCACGCCGGCAGTACTGGTGAACATCCAGCGCCAGCCCGGCGCCAACGTGATCGCCGTGGTCGAGCAGGTGCGTACGCTGCTGCCGCAGCTGCAGGCCACGCTGCCCGCCGGCGTGCAGATGAATGTACTGAGCGACCGCACCGAATCGATCCGGGCGTCGGTGCGCGGCGTGCAGAAAGAACTGGTACTGGCCATCGGCCTGGTGGTGCTGGTCACCTGGGTGTTCCTGCGCAATCTGCCGGCCACGCTCATTCCCAGCGTCGCGGTGCCGCTGTCGCTCATCGGCACCTTCGCGGTGATGCTGCTGGCCGGCTATTCGCTCAACAACCTCACGCTGATGGCGCTGACCATCGCCACCGGCTTCGTGGTGGACGATGCCATCGTGATGCTGGAGAACATCACCCGCCATCTGGAGGAAGGCGAAAGCCCCCGCGATGCAGCGCTGAAAGGCGCAGCCGAGATCGGCTTCACCCTGGTGTCGCTGACTGTTTCGCTGATCGCGGTGCTGATCCCGCTGCTGTTCATGGCCGACCTGGTGGGTGCACTGTTCCATGAGTTCGCAGTGACACTGGCTGTAGCCATCGGCATTTCGCTGGTGGTCTCGCTGACGCTGACGCCGATGCTGTGCGCGCGGTTCCTGAAGCCGCACGAGAAGACTGGACATGCGCCCGATGTCTTCGACCGCGTCATCGGCCTCTACGACCGCCAGCTGCGCTGGGTGCTGCAGCGCCAGCCGCTGATGTTGCTGGCCACCGTTGCCACCCTCGCACTGACCGTGGCGCTGTACTTCGCCGTGCCCAAGGGTTTCTTCCCGGTGCAGGATGCCGGCCTGGTGCAGGGCATCAGCGAAGCGCCGCAGGCGATCTCATTCCAGGCCATGCGCGAGCGCCAGCAGGCGCTGGCGGCGGCCATCGAAGCCGACGAGGCGGTGGCCAGCGTGTCGTCCTACATCGGCGTGGACGGCAACAATGCCACGCTCAATACCGGCCGCCTGCTGATCGAGCTGAAACCGCACGGCGACCGCGATGGCGCCGCCGTGGTGATGGCGCGCCTGCAACAGCGCGTGTCGAAGATCCCCGGCATCACCCTGTACCTGCAGCCGGTACAGGAGCTGGGCATCGAAGACCGCATCAGCCGCACCCAGTACCAGTTCACCCTGACCACGCCGGATCTGGAAACGCTGGAACGCTGGACACCGAAGCTGCTGCAGGCCCTGCGCCAGTCGCCTGCACTGCGTGATGTCGCCAGCGATCTGCAGATGCAGGGTCGGCAGGCGCGCGTAGAAATAGACCGCGATGCGGCGGCGCGCCTGGGCGTAAGCGTGGAAGCGGTAGCCGATGCGCTGTACGACGCCTATGGGCAGCGCCAGATCTCGACCATCTTCACCCAGGCCAGCCAATACCGGGTGGTGCTGGAAGCCGATCCGGCGCGCCAGCCGGGACCGGAAGCCATCACCGGCCTGCGCGTGCGCAACAGCGCCGGACAGACCGTACCGCTGGGTTCGGTAGCGCGTGTAGAGGTGGGTCCGTCCGCGCTGCTGCGCAATCACGTGGGCCAGTTCCCGGCGGCCACGCTGTCGTTCAATCTTGCCCCGGGCGCTTCGCTGGGCGAAGCGGTGGATGCCGTGCTCGCCGCGCGCGCGCAGGTGAACCTGCCGCAGAGTATCGAACTTCGCCTGCAGGGCGCGGCGGCCGCCTTCAGCAGCTCGCTGTCGACCACGTTGTGGCTGATCCTGGCGGCCGTGGTAGTGATGTACATCGTGCTGGGCGTGCTCTACGAGAGCTTCATCCACCCCATCACCATCCTCTCCACCCTGCCCTCGGCCACCGTCGGTGCGTTGGCGGCACTGTGGGTAAGCGGACGCAGCCTGGACCTGATCGCGGTGATCGGCATCGTGCTGCTGATCGGCCTGGTGAAGAAGAACGCGATCATGATGATCGACTTCGCGCTGGACGCGCAGCGCACACGCGGCATGTCACCGCGCGAGGCGATCCATCAGGCCGCGCTGCTGCGCTTCCGGCCGATCCTGATGACCACGCTGGCCGCGCTGTTCGGCGCAGTGCCGCTGATGCTGGCCAGCGGTTCCGGCGCCGAGCTGCGGCAGCCACTGGGCTGGGTGATGGTGGGGGGGCTGCTGGTCAGCCAGGTACTGACCCTGTTCACCACGCCGGTGATCTACCTGGCCTTTGATCGCCTGCAGCGTGGCCGTGCGACGTCCCCGGTGGCCGTTGACGAGGCGCGCGCGTGACCCCCATCGCGCGCCTGGCGCAGGCCTGCGTGCAGCGCCCGGTTGCGACGATCCTGCTGGCGGTGGCGCTGGTGCTGGCTGGCCTGCTGGCATTGCGCCTGTTGCCGGTGGCGCCACTGCCACAGGTCGATTACCCGGCCATTGAAGTCAGTGCCAGCCTGCCCGGCGCCTCGCCCGAGTCGATGGCAGCCACCGTCGCCACGCCGCTGGAGCGCGCACTGGGCAGCCTGCCCGGCATCTCACGCATCGACTCGGCCAGCACCCAGGGCCAGACCCAGATCGAACTGAAGTTCGTACTCGGCCGCGACATCGATGAGGCAGCGCGTGAAGTGCAGGCCGCCATCAATCTTGCACGCGGGCAGTTGCCCAGTGGCATGCCCGGCATGCCGCAGTACCGCAAGGTCAATCCCTCACAGGCACCGATCCTGGCGCTGGCACTGACCTCGGACACGCGTTCGCCAGGCCAGCTGTATGACCTGGCCTCCACCGTGCTGGCGCAGAAGCTGTCGCAGGTACCGGGCGTGGGCGAAGTGCAGGTGGGCGGCAGCGCCTTGCCCGCCGTGCGTGTATCGCTGGACCCGAATGCACTGAACCATGCAGGCCTGGCGCTGGAGGACGTGGCCCAGGCCATCGGCCGCGCCAACGCCATGCGCCCGCTGGGTGCCGTGGGCGATGACCGCCAGCAGTGGCAGCTGGAAGCGCCGCTGCAGCTGCGCCAGGCCGCGCAGTACCGCGAACTGGCATTGAAGGTCAGCGACGACCGCACGCTGCGGCTGGGCGATGTCGCCGCCGTTGCCGATGGCGTGGAAGACCGTTACGCCAGCGGCTTCCACAACGAACGCCCCGCCGTGCTGCTGATCGTCAGCCGCCAACCCGGCGCCAACATCATCGCCACCGTTGATGCCATCCAGGCGCAGCTACCGCAACTGCATGCGCTGTTGCCCTCCGGCGTGGACATGCGGCTGGTGATGGACCGCTCGCCGGTGATCCGCGCCACCCTGCACGAAGCAGAGCTCACGCTGGTGCTGGCGATCGTGCTGGTGGTGCTGGTGGTGCTCGGCTTCCTCGGCCACTGGCGTGCAGCGTTGGTGCCCAGCGTGGCCATTCCGGTGGTGCTGTTCGGCACGCTGGCGCTGATCGCGCTGATGGGCTTCTCACTCAATACGCTTTCATTGATGGCGCTGATCGTCGCCGCCGTGCTGGTGGTGGACGATGCCATCGTGGTGCTGGAGAACATCGCCCGCCATCGCGAACTGGGCGCCGACCGCTGGCAGGCGGCAGTACGGGGTGCATCGGAAGTCGGTGCCACGCTGCTGTCGATGAACGTTGCACTGGCCGTGGTGTTCGTCTCCATCCTGTTCCTGGACGACTTCGTCGAACGCCTGTTCCGCGAATTCTCGTTGACCCTGGTGGCGGCCATGACGGTCTCCGTGCTGGTCGCGCTGAGCCTGGTGCCGATGCTGTGCGCACGATTGTTCGTGGATGCCGCACAGCAACCCTCGCGTTGGCAGCGCGGCAGCAACGCACTGTTCGAGCGCCTGCGCGGCGCCTACCTGCGCACCCTGCAGGCCAGCATGCGCCGGTTGCGCTGGCCGCTGCTGGCGTTCGTGGCCGTGATCGCCCTCAACGCCTGGTTGTTCCAACAGGTGCCCAAGGGCATCGTGCCCAAGCAGGACACCGCGCAGCTGCGTGGCTTCGCGCGCGGCGATGACGGCCTGTCCTTCCAGGCCATGCAACCGAAGATCGATGCGTACAGGAAGCTGTTGCTGTCCGATCCGGCCATCGAGGACATCATCGGCTACATCGGTGGCAGCAACGGGGTCAACAACGCCTTCATCATGATCAAGATGAAGCCGCTGGCCGAGCGCAAGGTGTCCAGCCAGCAGGTGATCGACCGCCTGCGCGCGCGGCTGCCCAAGCTGCCCGGCGGCAATCTCTATCTGTGGGTGGACCAGGACATCCGCCTGGAGGGCGCCGGCAGCAGCGGCAAGTACGAGTTCCAGCTGCTTTCAGCCGATACAGCGCCCCTGCGCGAATGGGCACCGAAGGTGGCTGCCGCCCTGCGTGGCCTGCCCGAACTGGTTGACGTGGAAGCACAGGGTGAAGCGGGCATGCGCCAGGTGGTGCTGGATATCGACCGCGAAGCAGCCGCGCGCCACGGCGTGGACCTGCGCACCGTCGCCAACATGCTCAACAACTCCTTCAGCCAGCGCCAGGTCGCCACGCTGTACGACAGCCTCAACCAGTACCGCGTGGTGATGGAGCTGGACCCGAAGCACACCCAGGACCCGGGCACGCTGTCACGCCTGCAGGTGATCGATGGCAACGGCCAGCGCATTCCGCTGTCGGGCATCGCCAGCTGGCGCTATGGCATGGCACCGGACCGGGTGTACCACAGCGAGCAGTTCGCCTCGATCTGGATCGAGTTCGCGCTGGCACCGGGGATGGGCCTGGAACAGGCCACGCAGGCGATCGATGGTGCGATGTCGAAACTGATGCTGCCGCGTTCGGTCCAGGGAAAACTGTCCGGTGAAGCCGGCGGGCTGGATCAGCTGCGCGCGCGCCAGCTATGGCTGGTGCTGGGCGCCACGCTGGCGGTGTACCTGGTGCTGGGCATCCTCTACGAGAGCTTCCTGCAGCCGCTGGTGATCCTGTCCACCCTGCCTTCGGCCGGTGTCGGCGCGCTGCTGGCGCTGTGGCTGTTCGGCAACGAACTGAACCTGATCGCCCTGCTCGGCCTGTTCCTGCTGGTGGGCGTGGTGATGAAGAACACCATCCTGCTGGTGGATTTCGCGCTGGCCGGCGAGCGGCGCGGGCTGAGCGCGCAGGATTCAGTGATGGAAGCCGCGCGGTTGCGCCTGCGGCCGATCCTGATGACCTCGCTGGCAGCGCTGCTGGGCACGCTGCCGCTGATGCTGGCCAACGGCGAAGGCTGGGAGCTGCGGCAACCGCTGGGCATTGCGATTGTCGGCGGCTTGCTGGTCAGCCAGTGGTTGACGCTGTACACGACCCCGGCGATGTATCTGGCCTTGGCGAGGATTCGGGCGAAGCGGTGAAGGTGGGGCGGGGAATTCATCCACGCGTGGCGTGGATCTACCGTCAATGCCGCACGACGAACCCGCCGGACCGGCCGCTGGATGGCGCCTGCAGCTCCTCGTTGAAGGCTGCCTTGATGGCCTCGACCACCACGTCACGGTCCATGCCCTCACTGGTCACCAGCGCGTCGGCAACGTGCTGGGCAACATCTGCAAGAATTCGCCCCCAGGCACGTTCTTCGCGGATGTCGGGGCGATCCTCGTACAGCCCCACTTTCAATGATGCATGCAGCCCGCGCTCAGCGATCCACACGCGAATCATCTCGACCGAAGATTCGTCGCGTTGGGCAGCTTCAGGGATGATCAGTTCTTTCATGGCGGCAGCCGCAAGGAGAAGTGATCGCATTGTGGCCCACATCCATGCATGGCGTGGATCTACTGCGGACCTTGAGTAGAGTCGAGCTTGCTCGACTGCCGTTGGTGCACGTTTTTCCGCAGTCGAGCAAGCTCGACTCTACGTGTCCAAGGCGGATCATCGCACTGTGCGGACTGGACCACTTGGCGTGCCGGGTGCGACCCGACGGGCCCGCGACAAATGTGGCCTCCAGCGGGTCGTAGCCGTCATTGCCGGGGACGGCGAATCGTCCACGCATGGCGTGGATCTACTGCCACCCCGGCGATGTACCTGGCGCTGTCACTCATGCGCAGCGCCAGGCGCATCGCCGGTGCAGATGGGCCGGTCTCCAACTCCGACCGGCCCTGATCGCGGCCGCACCCCCGCAGGCGCTGGCCGCCATCCACACACGTGCCGCACTCAGGCGGCTTCCATCAAGCTGCTTCGGACACCTTCACGTCGCGACGGGCGCGCACGGCCGCAGCCAGTCGCTCCAGCACCGTCACGGTGGTGTCCCAGTCGATGCAGCCATCGGTGATGCTCTGCCCATAGACCAGCGGCTGGCCTTCCACCAGTTCCTGGCGGCCACCGACCAGATGGCTCTCGATCATCACGCCAACGATGCGCTGTTCGCCGTCTTCCAGCTGAACGGCGATGTCCTCGATCACCTTCGGCTGGTTCTCCGGGTTCTTCAGGCTGTTGGCATGGCTGGCGTCGATCATCAGACGCGTCGGCAACTTGGCCTTGGCCAGCACCTGGCAGGCCTCGGCAACACTGCCTGCGTCGTAGTTCGGCTGCTTGCCGCCGCGCAGGATCACATGGCAATCCGGGTTGCCGGTGGTCGACACGATGGCGGTACCGCCCTGCTTGGTGACCGACAGGAAGTGATGAGGATTGGACGCGGCACCTACCGCGTCGGCGGCGATCTTCACGTTGCCATCGGTGCCGTTCTTGAAGCCGACCGGGCACGACAGCCCCGAGGCCAGCTCGCGATGCACCTGGCTTTCGGTGGTGCGTGCGCCGATCGCACCCCATGCCACCAGGTCGGCGATGTACTGCGGCGAGATCACGTCGAGGAACTCGACACCGGCCGGCAGGCCCAGCTTGTTGATGTCGCGCAGCAGGCCGCGGGCGATGCGCAGGCCCTTGTCGATCCTGAAGCTGCCGTCCAGGTCCGGATCGTTGATCAGGCCCTTCCAGCCCACCGTGGTGCGCGGCTTCTCGAAGTACACGCGCATGACGATTTCCAGTTCGCCGGCCAGTGCGTCGCGCAGCGGCTTCAGGCGCTGGGCGTATTCGATGGCGGCCTTCGGGTCGTGGATCGAGCACGGGCCAACCACCACCGCCAGGCGGTCGTCACGGCCATGCAGGATCTGGTGCAGGGCCGCGCGCGAGGCGCTGACGGTGTCGGAGGCTTCATCGTCACAGGGCAGCATCGCCAGCAGCTGGGCAGGCGGTGTCAGCGGTTCGATGGTGCGGATACGCAGGTCGCCGGTGTGCGGGGGCATTGCGGGAGATCTCCGGAACGTTGGGGGTCCCCAGCGTGGCGGCATGAAAAAAGCCGCCAGGTTCGCTGGCGGCTTTCGGGAATGCGTCTGAAGCTTTCTTCAGGGTGAGCGCAGTCCTTCCTCCGCCAGTGGCTTCGGAAAGTAATACCAGTAAAAGCTGGTGGGGGCTGCGTTCATGGGATCTATTGATAACACAGCTTTTGCGCAGTGCAAAATGTTTCATCCGCAACTGGGGACGCGGTTCAGCGAGGTGCGCACCAGCCATGCCTACGCGGCGGCAGCCACGCGAAGTTGCTCATTTACCATGCACTTCCACGTCCAGCAGCAGGCCTTCGTGGATGTCGGCCCAGCGTTCCAGCACGCGATCCAGCTCCTGCCTGGCTTCGTCCAGCTGCTCGGGGTTGAGCAGGGAACGCGCGGTGTAGAGGTCGGAAACCAACCGCCGCAGGGCCGATTCCGGGATGGCCACCGACGGCCCCTCCAGGCCCGGCAACTGCAACGCCGGGCTGTCGCCAAGAGGGCCGAACAGCGTGACCTGGAGCGTGCTCTGCATGATCAACTTCCCTGCGGATGGACATGGGCAATGCACTGTTTACAGTGTCTGGGTGACAGGCGCATGTGCCTCCCATGCCGAGGCCCGGGATCTGCCGGCGTCTGCCGCCCCGCTACAGGGCGGCCAGGTCGGCCAGGTCGGCCAGGTGCTGGGCCATGCTGTCCATCGCGCCTACTGCATGGGTGGTGGTGAAGTACGCATGCCAGCCGGTCGCGGCGATGCCGGCCACCAGCGCATCGACCTCCTCGCGGCTTGCACAGCGCCAGACCGCATAGAACTGCTCATCGCTGCCGTGCGGTACGCCCGTGGCAATGCGGCCCATCGCCAGCGGCGTGATGCGGGCTGGATCGAACTGCTGCATGCCGGCGCCGATACGGGCGAAGAAGGCATTCCGCTGCTCGGGCGGGAGTGTGGTCCAGGCTGGTGTGGCGGTGTAGAGCTCGATGAAGGTGTGCGACATGGTGGTTCTTCCTTGAGGTTTACGAGGTTGCGGGGTTGCGGAGTTGCCGACCAGCGGCCGGCACTACCGGAACGAGCGCAATGCGCGTTTGCGGATGTAGGCGTTGGCGTCGCTGTGGCACTCGTGCTGCCAACGCGTGCACAGCTGGCGCAGCCACTGCGGCTGAGTCTTGCCGGCGTCATTGAGCCAGTTGCCGACCGAATCCTGCACATAGCGTTCCGGGTCGTCAGCCAGTGCTTCCAACATGGGTAACGCAAGTTCCGGATGCTGCTTGAACAGTGCGATATGCGTGGCCCAGACACCGCGTGGGCGCAGCGCTTCACAGGCGAAGCGGCGCAGGTACGGCGATGTTTCCTGTGTCCAGGGTTGCAGGTACTCAAGCGCCTGCATCGGCGCGGCAACGATGTCCGTGCGTAGCGCCAGCCACGCCCATTCGCGCACACCGAAGTGTGGGTCATCGGCCAGCGTGCGCATCTGCTGCAGCTTCTCTGCCAACGTTGCGTGGGCATCGCTGCCGACCAGATAGCAGGCCCAGCCACGCACGGTATCGGAGCTGTGATCCTGCCAGAACTCAGGCGCGCCCTGCCCCGCCTCACGCAGCAGTTGCGCGGCCAAGGCCATGCGCAGCGTGATGCCCTTGCCTGAGGCATCCCGCATGCGTTGCAGCGCTTCCGGTGCAAGCGCAGGCGCCACCACCTGCAGCAACGCGGCGAAATCCACTGCCAGGCATTCGGCCAGATGGGTGGTGGCAACGCGACCGGTGTTGAGTTCATGCAGGCGTTGCGCCGCAATCGCCGGGCTCATGCTGCAGACTCTCGTCCAGCATCGGTGTGCTGCCAGACCTTGTGCAGCAACCGCGACAGCTGCTGCTGTTCATCGGTATCCAGACCATTGAACAGGCCACCGATCCACTGTGTGTGCTGGTCAAACAGTGTCTCGGCCAAGCGTTTTCCCCGTGCGGTCAATACGATCTGCAGGCGACGGCCATCCTCAGCATCGCTGCGACGCTGCAGCAGTTCTTCGCGCTGCAGGCCATCGAGCAGGCCGCTGATGGTGGCGCGGGTCACGCCTGCGCGTTCGGCCAGCTCGTGGGGCGACAACGTGCCACCGGCCCCATGCAGCAGGAACAGCACGATGAAGCGACCCTCACTGAGCCCGTGTGGCGCCAGCCGGGTGGCGCAATCGTGGTCGATGGACGACGACAACGACAGCAGCTGGAAGCACAGGCGCAGCTGCGCAACATTGGCATGGCCGCGTCGCAGCGCCTCTTCCAGCAGGGCATTGTGCTTGGCTTCGATCATCTCGTGATGAGCATATGATTAGGCGCCTAATCATATGCCATCCCCTTCGGCGTGGCTACCAGTCCATCACCTTCGCCGCCGGCCCGGGATGCGACGGGAACAACGGCAGTACCTCCTCGGCCAGCTCCTGCAGCACCTCGCCGGCAGGCCGCTCGGCGAACTGGATCCCCAGTGCGGCATGGTTGACGCCGGCCCGCTGCCAGGCCTGCAACAGATCGATCAGGCCCTTGCGGCCGGTGCGCAGGGTATAGCCCCCTTGCAGCGGCGTGCGTGGATGATCCGGGTCATCCACCAGGTCGATCCACTCGTTAGTCATGTGCGGACGGAAGCCGCCGTCCGGAATCAGCGCGCGCCAAGCGCCGATCTTCGCGGCCAGCCGCTGCGGGCCGGCGTTGTCATGGGTGGCCTCTGGGTAGGTCAGCCAGCCATCGGCATGCTGGCCGATCCATTCCAGTGGCTGGCGTGCGCCACCGGTGACAATCAGCGGAACGCGGCCACTGACCGTGGGCGGCAGCAACTGCACGCCCTGCTCGGCACCGGCATGTGTCATCCGCCCATCCGTGCCCGGTTGCAGCCAACGGCGCATCTCGTTCATTGCGGTGGCGAAACGCTCTCCGCGCGCCGCGTGCTCCAGTCCATAGGCCGGGAACTCCAGCGGTCGATCACCGGACGCCACACCCATCACCAGCCGCCCACCGGACAGCTGATCGATCGACGCCGCGGCCTTGGCCAGATCGATCGGATGGCGCAGTGGCAGCACCACGCTGCCGGTGGCCAGGGCCACGCGCTGTGTGCGCGCTGCCAGCCACGCAAGGTAGGTGAATGGATCGAACAGCTGCCCCGCATCGCCGAACAACGGATCGAACAGCGGTACGTCACGCACCCATACCGCAGCGAAGCCATGGCGGTCGATATCCTCCACCAGCCGCGCCTGGCCCTGCAGCACGGCCATGTCGCCCTGGTAGAAACGCAGCGGCAGGTAGATGCCCAGGGTCAGCGCGTCGGCGCGGAACATGCGCTGGTAGCCCGGGTGCGTGGCAAAGGCCGGCGCCGACGCGCCCGGCACTGCAATGGAATCGTTCATGTGCATCGCCTCCTTACGGTCCGGTGGCCGGCTCGGGCAGCTGCACGCCGCGCTGTACCGCAGGGCGTGCTGCAACCCGCGCGTACCACGCATCCAGATGGCGATGCCGCGAGAAATCGATGTCGATGATGCGGGCGATGTGCAGCCAGCCGAAGTGGGCGATGTCGGCAATCGAGTAGTGATCGCCAGCCAACCACTCGCGTCCCTGCAGGCGCTGGTCGAGTACGGCGAACAGCTCGTCGCTCAGGCGGCGGTAGCGTTCGATTGCCGCGGAATCGGGCTGTTGAGCGAAATGCTCGAAGTGCACGCGCTGGCCGAGGATCGGGCCGACGGTGGCGGCATGGAACATCAGCCAGGTCAGCGTCTCCCAGCGCGCAGCCGGTTCGGAAGGCAGCAACGCATTGCCCTGTTCGGCCAGGTACATCAGGATCGCCGCCGACTCGAAGACAACGATGCCGCGCGCGCGATCTTCCAGCACGGGAATGCGGCCATGCGGGTTGAGCCGCAGGAAGTCGGGATGGCGATGTTCACCATCGGCGATGTGGACGTGGTGAAGGTGATAGGGAAGACCCAGTTCTTCCAGTGCGATGGTGGCCTTGAAGCCATTGGGAGAACTGTCGGAGTACAGGTGCAGCGAAGGTTCGTTCATGGGAATCCTGGACGCAGGGAGCGACGGCATGCACCGGCCGTTGAAGGTGGCCGGGCGATGCGGGAACGGGCGCTGCAGCAGCCGTGCAGGCAGTCTAGGAAGGGCCTGAGTCGCGGGGAAACGATGTCTTCTGCACGGGGAGTTGAGCGGGGCTCAACGTGCGCGACGCGCGCGCGACAGCCTGCAGTGCGGTCGATATGCTGTCGCAGCGCGGCGCGTGCCGACGCGGTTACAGGAGAGTGGAGATGGGTGCGGTGCTGCCGCTGCTGGGCCTGCGGGCCTTCGTTGAAACCGGCCGCCATGGCAGCCTGACCGCCGCCGCCGATGCGATGGGGGTGACACCTGGTGCAATCAGCCAGCAGCTTCGACAGCTGCAGGAGCGGCTGGGCGTGAGCCTGTTCGACCGCACCCGGCATGGCGTGGTGCTCAGTGCAGCCGGCGCGCGCGTGTATCCGGAGCTGCTGCAGGCCTTCGACCAGATCGCACAGAGCCTGCAGACACTCGAACGCTGGGAAACACGGTGCACGCTACGCATCAGCGCGGCACCGAGCTTCGCCGCACAGTGGTTGGCGCCGCGACTGGGCGGGTTCAGTGCGTTGCATCCGCAGGTGGACGTGCAGCTGGACTCGAGCGCGGCATTGGTCGACCTGCGCCGCGAGGGGGTGGACATCGCGATCCGTCATGGACTGGGCCGCTACCCTGGCCTGCATGCCGAGCATCTTCTGGCGCCGGTACTGCTGCCGGTGGCCAGCCCTACGCTGCTGGCCAGCGCGCCTGCCGTGGGTACGGTGCAGGATTGCCTGCAGCTGCCGCTGCTGCAGGACGCCGACCGCAGCGACTGGCGGCTGTGGTTCCAGGCACTGGATCTGCCCATCGATGAACGACTGGAGCGCGGCCCTGCGTTCGATGACGACCTGTTGCTGATCCGCGCGGCGGTGGCCGGGCAAGGCATCGCCCTGGTGCGCGACATCCACGCGGCCGAAGAACTCGCCAATGGCCGGCTGCAGGTGGTGATCGACCAGCCCTGGCCACAGGCCTTCGCCTACTACGCGGTGACGCGTGCGGACGGCGAGGCCAACGCGGCGATACCTGCTTTCATGACCTGGTTGCATGCAGCATTGATGACGCCGCAGGCAGCAGGCACACACACCCTGCAGGACGCAGGATAAGTCGCTCGAAAAGCGATGCCATTGCAGCCGGCCACAAAAAAACCCCGCCTTGCGGCGGGGTTTTTCATTGCGGGGCGAATGCGGGGACTTAGAAGTCCATGCCGCCCATGCCACCCATGCCGCCCATGCCACCGGCGCCACCCATGGCCGGCTCGTCCTTCTTCGGAGCTTCGGCAACCATGGCTTCGGTGGTGATCATCAGGCCAGCGATCGAGGCCGCGTTCTGCAGCGCCGAACGGGTCACCTTGGTCGGGTCCAGGATGCCGAACTGCAGCATGTCGCCGAACTCGCCGGTGGCGGCGTTGTAGCCGAAGCTGCCGGTGCCTTCCTTGACCTTGTTGATGATGACCGACGGTTCTTCACCGGCGTTGGCCACGATTTCGCGCAGCGGGGCTTCCATCGCGCGCAGGGCGATCTGGATGCCGTGGTTCTGGTCTTCGTTGGCACCCTTCAGGCCGGCCAGTGCGGTGACCGCACGGACCAGGGCCACGCCGCCGCCCGGGACCACGCCTTCTTCAACGGCTGCACGGGTAGCGTGCAGGGCGTCGTCGACGCGATCCTTCTTTTCCTTCATTTCGATTTCGGTCGAAGCACCGACCTTGATCACGGCAACGCCACCGGCCAGCTTGGCCACGCGTTCCTGCAGCTTCTCGCGGTCGTAATCCGAGGAGGTGTCCTGGATCTGGGTCTTGATCTGGCCGACGCGTGCGTCGACGGCAGCCTTGTCACCCACGCCATCGATGATGGTGGTGTTCTCCTTGGAGACCTGCACCTTCTTGGCGCGGCCCAGGTCCTTGATGGTGGCCTTTTCCAGCGACAGGCCCACTTCTTCGGAGATCACGGTGCCGCCGGTCAGCACGGCCATGTCTTCCAGCATCGCCTTGCGACGGTCGCCGAAGCCCGGAGCCTTGACGGCCACGACCTTGACGATGCCACGGATGGTGTTGACCACCAGGGTCGCCAGCGCTTCGCCTTCAACTTCTTCGGCAACGATCAGCAGCGGCTTGCCGGCCTTGGCGACGCCTTCCAGCACCGGCAGCAGGTCACGGACGTTGGAGATCTTCTTGTCGTGCAGCAGGATGAACGGGTCATCCAGGTCAGCGGTCTGCGACTGCTGGTTGTTGATGAAGTACGGGGACAGGTAGCCGCGGTCGAACTGCATGCCCTTGACCACGTCCAGCTCGTTGTCCAGGCCCGAGCCTTCTTCAACGGTGATCACGCCTTCCTTGCCGACTTCCTTCATCGCGTCAGCGATGATCTGGCCGATCGACTCGTCCGAGTTGGCCGAGATGGTACCGACCTGGGCAATCGCCTTGTCGTCGGCGGTCGGCTTGGAGATGGTCTTCAGCTCGGCAACGGCGGCCACGACGGCCTTGTCGATACCACGCTTGAGGTCCATCGGGTTCATGCCGGCGGCCACGGCCTTGGCGCCTTCGCGGATCAGGGCCTGGGCCAGCACGGTGGCGGTGGTGGTGCCGTCGCCAGCGTCGTCGTTGGTGCGGGAAGCAACTTCCTTCACCATCTGCGCACCCATGTTCTCGAACTTGTCAGCCAGTTCGATTTCCTTGGCGACGGAGACGCCGTCCTTGGTGATGGTCGGTGCGCCGAAGCTCTTTTCCAGCACGACGTTGCGGCCCTTCGGGCCCAGGGTGGCCTTGACGGCATTGGCGAGAACGTTGACGCCGCGCACCATGCGCGAACGGGCGTCTTCACCGAAACGAATATCCTTGGCAGCCATTGCAATTACCTCATTGGTAGCGCCGGACGATGCCCGGCGGCTGGGATTTGGGGATCAGGTTGAAACAGGTCGCGCCGAGGCTCAGCCGATGACGGCGAGCACGTCGTCTTCGCGCAGGACCTTGTACTCGACACCTTCGCTCTTGTACGAGCTGCCGGCGTACTGGCCGTAGATGACCTTGTCGCCGACCTTCAGCGACGGCGCGCGCACGCTGCCGTTGTCCAGCGGCTTGCCCGGGCCGACGGCCACGACTTCACCCTTGGTGGACTTTTCCTTGGCCGAATCCGGAATGACGATGCCACCGGCGGAGATTTCGTCGGCTTCGATCGGCTTGACCACAACGCGGTCGTGCAGCGGCTTGATGCTCATGAGAGACCTCTTAAGTTATTGATTGGTCTGAAAAAGTCTGGCGATGTTAGCACTCACCCCAGGTGACTGCCAGCATTGCTCGCGAAAAAGCCCGATGAATCGGGAGCAGGACAGAGATGGAGCTGGCCCCGGACCTTTCAAGGCCGCTCGCGGAAAAAATTTCACTGCCCCGGGCCCACTCGATCTGCGCCCATGTGAAGGCCTGGAGGCCGGTGCAACGCGGCAACCCTGTCTCTGGAATCCTCGACTTTTGGTGACTCGCGTCGCACTGTCAGATATCTGACGTTCATTTACGACAAAGTGTCACTGGATCGGCCTTAGGCTCGGCCGCGCATTCCCAATCACAAGGAGTAGTCGATGCGATTGCTGTCCCCGCTTGCCGCCGCCTGCCTGCTGGCGCTGGCCGCCGCGCCGGCCCAGGCCGAGGTCTTCATCAACGAACTGCACTACGACGACAGCACCGCCGCCGGTGACGTCGGCGAAGCCATCGAAGTGGTCGCTACCGCGGGCGAGGACCTGTCCGGCTACCGCCTCTATCTCTACAACGGCAGCAATCCTTCAGCCGCCACGGTCTACGCCAACAATCCGGTCCCGGCCGGCACCGCCGCGGGTTGCGGCAGCGCCACCCTGGCCGTGGTCAGCTACCCGACCAACGGCCTGCAGAACGGCCCGAACGACGGCATCGCCCTGGTCGATGCCAGCGGCAAGGTGGTCCAGTTCCTCAGCTACGAGGGCGCCATCACCGCCTCCGGTGGCCCTGCCGCCGGCATGACCAGCCAGAACATTCCGGTGGCCGAGACCAACAGCACGGCCCCGGGCACCTCGCTTCAGCTGACCGGCAGCGGCAGCCAGTACGCCCACTTCACCTGGGCCGAATCGGCCAAGCAGACGTTTGGCAGCTGCAACAACGGCCAGACCTTCAGCGGGGGTGGCACCCCGGGCCCGAACACGCCGCCGTCGGTCTCCACCACCACCCCGGCGCAGGGCAGCAGCACCTTCCCGGCCGCCGCCGACCTGGAAGTGGTGTTCAGCGAGACGGTGAACCTGGCCAGCGGCGCCTTCGCCCTGAGCTGCGGCACCTCCGGCAGCGTGCCGCTGACCTACCCGGCCAGCGGCCGCAGCGTGAAGCTGTCCACCAACACCGCGCTGGTGGCCGGTGAAGCCTGCCGCTTCGACATCCGCGCCGCGCGCATCACCGACCTGCAGGGGGCGCACCCCGCCGCCGACAGCCGCATCGCCTTCACCGTGGCCAGCACCGGCGGCAATCCGGACCCGGGCAACCCGGGCGTGCCGGCCGGTTACTACTCCAAGGTCAATACCAGCAGCCCCAGCCAGCTGCGCTGCTCGCTGCACGCCACCATCAAGGGCCACACCGCCTACCCGTACAGCGGCTCGGGCACCAGCACCTGGACCATCCTGGAAATCGCCGACGAGGATCCGAACAACAGCAGCAGGATCCTGGATGCGTACCGCAACCGCAGCTACGCCAAGGTGACCGACCGCGCCGGCAGCGGCGGCGGCCTGAAGTACAACCGCGAGCACACCTGGCCGAACTCGCTGGGCTTTGCCAGCACCACCGGCGACAAGGGCCTGCCGTACGCGCCGTACACCGACACCCACATGCTGTACCTGACCGACGCGCAGTGGAACGCCGATCGCGGCAACAAGCCGTTCGGCAAATGCGACGCCAACTGCGGCGAACGTGCCACCGAGGCCAACAACGGCCAGGGCGGCGGCAGCGGCGGCTACCCGGGCAACTCCAACTGGGTGCGCACGCCGGACGGCAACACCGGCACCTTCGAGGTGTGGGGCAAGCGCAAGGGCGACATGGCGCGTGCGGTGATGTACATGGCGATCCGCTACGAGGGCGGCAAGGATGCGGCCACCGGCCAGTCCGAGCCGGACCTGGAGCTGACCGACGACCGCAGCAGGATCGTCAAGACCAGCAGTTCGCCGGCCTACATGGGCCTGCTCTCGACGCTGATCGACTGGCACCTGTCCGATCCGCCGGATGATGCCGAGCGTGCCCGCAACGACGTGATCTACAGCTTCCAGGGCAACCGCAACCCGTTCATCGACCACCCCGAGTGGGCGACCCCGGGCCTGTTCACCTCGGCCAAGCCGACCTCCTGCCAGCTGGCCAACTGACCGCGCAACGCAGCGGTCCACTGCCGCCGCCGGGCCCTGACCCGGCGGCGGCCCTATACTCGACGGTCATGTCGACCATCGATCCCGTCCTGCTGCTGTTGACCACCTGCCCGGACCGGGCCAGTGCCGAGCGCATCGCGCACGCGCTGGTTGGCGAGCGCCTGGCCGCGTGCGTGACCCGCCTCGATGGCGCGCAGTCGACCTACCGCTGGCAGGGCGAGGTGACCACCGACGCCGAACTGCAGCTGCTGGTGAAAACCACCGCGAGCCGCGTCGATGACGCGATTGCCCGGATCGTCGAACTGCATCCGTATGAACTCCCGGAGTGCATTGCGGTCGAAACCCGGGCCGGCCTGCCGGCGTATCTGGACTGGATCCGGGCACAGACCCGGGAGGACACTGATTGAAGACTCTGTTTGCGCGTGGCGCCGCCTTGTGCGCCCTGTTGTGGCTCTCGCTGCCGGCCTTCGCGCTGGATGAGAAGGACCTGCTGCCGGTGGACCAGGCGTTCGCGCTGACCGCCAGCGCCCCCGAACGGGGCCAGGTGCAACTGCAGTTCAAGATCGCACCGGGCTATTACCTGTATCGCCACCGCACCAGCGTCAAGGCGGATCCGGCCTTCAATGCCGGCGCGCTGCAGATGCCCAAGGGCGACAAGCACCACGACGATTTCTTCGGCGAAGTCGAAACCTATCGCGAACGCCTGCAGGCCACCCTGCCCGGCACGCCGACCGACGCCGCCGGCACCATCAGCCTGGAAGTGCGTTACCAGGGCTGCGCCGATGCCGGTGTCTGCTACCCGCCGCAGAAGCGCGTGGTGCAGGTCACCCTGCCGGGCGCCGGTGCGGCAGCCGCGGTGCCTGCCGCGCGTGCCGGTGCCGCAAGCCCGTTCAACAACCCGCTGGCCGGTGCCGGCAACAGCGGTGGCCTGCGCCTGCCGGGCGCGGCCAACAACAGCCAGGCGCTGCCGCTGCCGTCGGAGCAGGCGTTCGGCTTCGACGCCATCGCCAGCGACGGCAATACCCTGCTGCTGCGCTTCAGCCCGGCGCCGGGCTACTACCTGTATCGCGACCGCACTTCGGTGAAGCTGGACGGCAGCACCGGGGTGCTGGCCGACAAGCTGCGCTGGCCTGCCGCACAGTCGCATCGCGACGAACACTTCGGCGATGTCTCGGTCTACTTCAACCAGGTGGAAGTGCCGCTGCCGCTGCGCCGCTCCATCGCCGATGCGGTCGACAGCACTCTGGTGGTGACCTTCCAGGGTTGCCAGACCGATGGCATCTGCTACCCGCCGATGACCCGCCGGGTGAAGCTGTCCATTCCGGCCGGCAAGGTCAGCAGCAGTGCCGACCAGGCGCCACCGCGCAATGAGGTGATCAGCCCGCTGCCCGCTGCCAACGGAGCACCACGCGAAGCCGCCAACGGCGCACCGCTGCGCCTGCTGCCAACCGTGCCCAATACGGATGCAACGACCCCTGCTGCAGGTGACGGCACCGCCAGCAGTGAGTTCGCCGCCGATGCACAGGGTGACAACGCGCTGCGCACGCGACCGCCGGTGACCACGCCGAATCCGGACCGTTCGTTCGTATGGGTCCTGCTGCTGGCGCTGGCCGGTGGCCTGGTACTGAACCTGATGCCCTGCGTGCTGCCGATCCTGTCGCTGAAGGTCCTGAGCCTGGCGCAGAGTGGCGAAAGCCCGCAGCGCGCGCGCAGCCATGCCCTCTGGTACACGCTGGGCGTACTGGTCGCGTTCGCGGTGATCGGTGCGTTGATGGTTGGCCTGCGCGCGATCGGCAACGCCGTCGGCATCGGCTTCCAGCTGCAGCACCCGGGCGTGGTGGCGGCGCTGGCCTACATCATGTTCGCGGTGGGCCTGAGCCTGTCCGGCGTGTTCACACTGGGCGGCGGCATCGGCAACCTCGGCCAGTCGCTGGCCAGCCGCAGTGGCCCGGCCGGTGATTTCTTCACCGGTGCGCTGGCCTGCGTGGTCGGCAGTGCCTGCGTCGGCCCGTTCATGGGCGGCGCGATTGCCTACGCGTTCATAGCCCCGCCGCTGAAGGCGATGACCGTGTTCCTGTTCCTCGGCCTGGGCCTGGCCCTGCCGTTCCTGCTGATCGGCTTCGTGCCGGCGCTGGCGCGCCGCCTGCCCAAGCCGGGCCCGTGGATGGAAACGCTCAAGCACGTGCTGGCCTTCCCGATGTATGCCACCGTGCTGTGGCTGCTGTGGGTGCTGGGCAAACAGCGCGGCGTGGACGGCATGGCGCTGGTGCTGGGTGGCCTGCTGCTGCTGGCCTTCGGTCTGTGGCTGTTTGAACGCAACCGCTGGACCGGCTCGCGCGCCGTCACCCTGCTCGGCGTGCTGCTGGCGATCGGTGCACTGGTTCCTGCCTGGGGCGTGACCCAGCTGGCAGCGCCGGCGCGTGCCGCACAGGCGGCGACTGACAACGTGGTCGAATACTCGCCGCAGCTGCTGGATCGCCTGCGCGCCGACAACCGCGTGGTGTTCGTGAACATGACCGCCGACTGGTGCGTGAGCTGCAAGGCCAACGAGCGCGCCGTGCTGTCGCGCCCAGAGTTCAAGGAACTGCTCAAGCGCACCAACGCGGTGTACATGCGCGGTGACTACACCAACGTCGATCCGCAGATCACCACGTTCCTGGAAGAGCACAAGGCCGTGGGCGTGCCGCTGTACGTGGTGTACGGCCCCGGCGCACCGCCGACCGTGCTGCCGACCCTGCTGACCCAGGCGGTGGTCGAGGAAGCGCTGCTGCGCACCGCACGATGAAATGGCAACGGCCAGCGCTGCTGTGGACAGCGGTGCTGGCCGCCGGCCTCGGCCTGTGGGCCGGGCATCGATTGGCTCCCGCGCCGGCTGCGCCTGAGGCCATGCCAGCGGCGCCTGCGGTGGCGGCGGTGGCACCCGCCCTGCAGGTCGGCGACAGCCTGCCCGCGCTGTCGCTGCCCGATCTTGAAGGCCGACCGCTGGACCTGCGCCAGCACGCTGCCGGCCGCCCGCTGTTGATCAATGTCTGGGCCAGCTGGTGCGCGCCCTGCGTTGAAGAAATGCCTGAATTGGCGCGCTTTGCCCACACCCAGGGCGACAACGGTGTGCAGGTTCTTGGCCTGGCGCTGGATACGCCGGAAGACGTGCGCGGTTTCCTGCAGCGGGTACCGGTGGATTACCCGATCGTGATCGAGACACCCGGGCCACGCGATGCCAGCGTGCAGCTGGGCAATACGCAGGGCCTGCTGCCCTACAGCGTGCTGTTCGATGCACAGGGCCGGCTGGTGAAGGCGAAGCTGGGACCGTTCGCCCACGGCGAGATCGACAGCTGGGTGAAGTGAGGGTTCGGCGGGCTGCGCCCTGCACCTGCCGAGGCCACAGCAACAGCCAAAGCGGCCCTGCAGTGCTGAGAATTGGGCGGGGCGGTGTGAGGCTGCAGGACACGCCGTAAACCCGTCCATGGGGGCTCGATGGCGCCATCCATGGCGCCAACGGTCCTGCAGCCCCACACCGCCCCACCCCCGACAGATTCCCGGTGCTTTTCGGTAGGTGTCGACCTTGGTCGACACATCCGTCAGATATCGAATGAAATTCTGGGGTCAGATCCCCAAGAGCATTTCCAACAGATCGCAGGAAACTGTCGAAGGCGGGGTGGGTCCGGTTGAGGGGGCGTGAGCGCCATGGATGGCGCGACCGAGGCTACATGGACGTATTCACGCCGTCCCCCGCAACCGGACCCACCCCGCCTCCTCACAGGAAACCCGCTGTTGCTTCGGCTGTTGCTTCTGAGGTTGCCGGCCAGCGGCCGGCACTACCACGGGTGCCGGGCGCCGCCCGGCCGATATCCCCTGCTTGACCGCAGCCGGGGCGCCACGGAGAATTCCGCGACTAATTCTCATTTGCTGTTGCGCAGGATGCGGGCGGCAGCCTTCCAGGCCCTCCTCCTTCGATGTTCAAGAACGTCCTGTTCCAACTGCACTGGCTGCTGGGCATCACCGCTGGTGCCGTGCTGGCCGTGATGGGCCTCAGCGGCGCCGTGCTGTCCTTCGAGGATGAACTGCTGCGGGCGGCCAATCCCGGCTTCGCCGAGATCGCCGAGCACCATGCCGACGGCCAGCTTCCGCTTGAACTCAGCGAACTGGTGCCGCTGCTGCAGGCCGGCAGTGATCGCCCCCTGCAACGCCTGCGCGTGGATGCCACCGGGCAACGGCCCTCGGTGGCGCGCTTCGCCGGTGGCAAGGAACACTGGGTCTACTTCGATCCGTACACCGGCGAGCGCTTCAGCGCCCTGCGCGGGCAGGCGTTCTTCGATTTCGTCGAGGACCTGCATCGCCACCTCGCCGCCGGCGAGCGCGGCAAATGGATCACCGGCAGTTGTGCCATCGCGCTGCTGTTCTTCACCCTGTCCGGGCTCTACCTGCGCTGGCCGCGGCGCTGGTGGCACTGGCGCAGCTGGCTGGCGGTGGAATGGAAACGCAGCGGCCGTGGCTTCCTGTGGAGCCTGCACTCGGTGGTCGGCACCTGGGTGCTGCTGATCTACCTGATGAGTGCGCTGACCGGCCTGTGGTGGTCGTTCGACTGGTATCGCAGTGCCGCCAACACCCTGCTGGGCGTCGCACCGGCCGCCAGGCACAAGGTCGCCACCGAAGCCGCCCTGAACCTGGAACGCATCGAAGCCACGCTGTACGCACTGCCCGGCGTGCGCACCGGCTACATCGACCTGCGCCTGCCGGAGAAGCCGGGGCAGGCACTGAACGTGCGGGTGATGGCCGGTGATCCGTCGCAGCGCGGCGGCCAGCATGACCGCGCGCATGATCTGCTGCAGCTGGACCCAGGCACGGGGGCCACGCTCGATGCCCGCCCCTATGCGCGCCAGGGCGCCGGCGCGCAGCTGGCCACCAGCGTGTTCGCGCTGCACTCGGGCAGCTACTTCGGCGTGCCCGGGCGCGTGGTGGTGATGCTCAGCAGCCTGGGCATGAGCCTGTTCTTCATCACCGGCTGGATGCTCTACCTGGACCGCCGCCGCAGCCAGCGCGCCGCGCGTGACCTGCGCCAGTCGCTGCCAGCAACGCCTGCCGATGGCGGTGGTACGCCGTGGCTGGTGGTGCATGCCAGCCAGAGTGGACTGGGAGAACAACTGGCATGGCGCGCCGCCGCGCAGCTGCAGGCGTCCGGTCATGCGGTGCAGGTGCTGCCACTGGCCCGCGTCGATGCCACGCAGCTGGCACGCACCGCGCAGGTGCTGTGGGTACTGAGCACCTTCGGCGACGGCGAGCCACCGGATGCGGCGCGAGGCGCTGCACGACGGCTGATGGCACAGACACTCGACCTGTCAGGCCTGCAGTTTGGACTGCTGGCGCTGGGTGACCAACAGTACCCGCACTACTGCGGCTTCGGTCGCCAGGTTGATGGCTGGCTGCTCGGCAACGGCGCGCGCCCGTTGTTCGACCGCATCGAAGTCGATGCCGCCTCGGTAGCGGCCTTGCGCCAATGGCAGCTGCAGCTGGGCGCGCTGACCGGCATCGTCACCGATGACAGCGTGCTGCCGGCGGCCACGCAGATGCATGAGTGGCGGCTGCTCGGCCGCGACCGGCTCAATCCGGGCAGCATCGGTGGTGCCATCTGGCGCATCCGTCTTGCGCCACCGGCCGACGTGCAGTGGCAGGCGGGCGACATCCTGCATATCGCGCCCCGGCACAACGCACGGCACGCCAACGCCGTGTTGAAGGCACATGGGTTGGATCCGCTGCAGCCGCTGCTGGTGGACGGCCACCCACGCACCCTGCTGGCGCTGGCCAGTGAACGCGAGCTGCCCGAGGCCGACGCCGCGCTGGCGGTGCAGGATGCCTGCCTGTGGCTGTCCGGATTGCCAACGCTGCCCGGACGCGAATACTCCATCGCCTCCTCCACGAGTGATGAAGTGGTGGAACTGGTGGTGCGCCTGGTGCATGACCTGTCGGGTCGAGCCGGGCTGGGCTCGGGCTGGCTGGCGCTGCATGCCCCGGTCGGAGCCAGCATCGTGGCCCGTGTGCATCGCAACCCCGGTTTCCATCGCATTGGCGGTGTGCCGATGGTGCTGATCGGCAATGGCACCGGCATCGCGGGTCTGCGCAGCTTGTTGCGCGAAGCTGCCCATGCAGGCGAGCACGGGCACTGGCTGCTGTTCGGTGAGCGCCAGCGCGCGCACGACTTCCTGTTCGCCGACGAGATCGAAGCGTGGCAGGCCGATGGCCATCTCGCGCGGGTGGACCTGGCGTTCTCGCGCGATGGCGAAGGTGGTTACGTGCAGGATTGCCTGCATGCCGCCACCGATGCGCTGCGCGAATGGATGCAGCGTGGTGCGGTGATTCATGTCTGCGGCTCGCTGCAGGGCATGGCCGAAGGCGTGGACCAGGTGCTGCGCGCTGCGCTGGGCGATGAGGTTGTGGAAACGCTGCTGGAGACCGGGCGCTACCGGCGCGACGTGTACTGAGCCACAAGGGTAGTGCCGGCCGCTGGCCGGCAGGATCATCGACGGTGCCGGCCAGCGGCCGGCACTACCGGAGCGGGATCAGGCCGCAGCGCGCGCCTGTGGCATCAACTGCAGACGGAACGCGCCCACGGCTTCTGCCAGGGCATGCACCTGCGCCTGCATCTGCGCGGTCGAGGCCCCCGCCTCTTCCACCAGACTGGCGTTGCGCTGTGTACTGGCCTCCATCTGCACGATGGTCTGGTTCACCTGGGCGATGCCGGCATGCTGGTCCTGCGACGCGCTGCGGATCCCGGCCAGCAGATCCGCCAGCTGCTGCACGCTGCCGACAATCTCGCCCATCGTGGTGCCGGCCTGTTCGGCCTGCTGGTTGCCCTGGCCCACACGCGCCACCGAATCCTCGATCAATCCCTTGATCTGCTTGGCCGCCTCCGCGCTGCGCTGAGCCAGCAGGCGCACTTCGGCAGCCACGACGGCGAAGCTGCGGCCCTGCTCTCCAGCGCGCGCCGCTTCCACTGCTGCGTTGAGCGCGAGAATGTTGGTCTGGAAGGCGATGCCATCAATCAGCTGGGTGATGTCACCGATCCGCCGTGAGGCTTCGCTGATGCCATGCATGGTGGCCACCACCTGGCCGACCGCCTCGCCGCCACGCTGGGCCACTGCCGCCGCGCCCTTGACCAGCGCATCCGCACGGCCCGCGGCATCGGCATTGCGGCCAACAGTGTCGGTCAGCTCGTGCATCGACGCTGCCGTCTCTTCCAGGTTGGCCGCCTGCTGTTCGGTACGCTGCGACAGATCATGGTGACCGGCGACGATCTCACCAACACCGGTGTCGAGGCTGGACGTGGCCTGCTGGATGCGGGTGACGATGCGGCCCAGTTGCGCGACGGTGGCGTTGGCATCGTCGCGCATGCGCGCGAACACGCCCTGCAGTTCACCTTCCATGCGCACGCTGAGGTCACCGCGGGCCAGCGCGGCCAGAAGCGCCTGCAGATCGCCAAGGTTGGTCTCGAAGGTGGTCAACAGGCGATTGATGCTGGTCGACAGCGTACGCACAAAGCCCTGCTTCCCCTCCAGCGCGATGCGACCGTGCAGGTCACCGTGCGCGGCCGCGTCGACCAGGGCTGCCACTTCGGTTTCCAGCAGGGTTTCCAGCGCGCGACTGCGCCATTCCACCGCCACGCCGAGGAAATGCCCCTCGTCGACAATGGGATTGGCGATCAGCTGATAGCGGACACCGCAATGGCCGATCTCGCGTTCTTCGCGTTGTCGCACGCCGGCCAGGCTTACCAGTGCCGGATGCAGGCGTACCGCATCGCTCCCCACCAGCTCATCGCCCTGACGTTCCAGCTGCTCCAGCAGCGCCGGATTGGCGTACGCCACCAGGCCTTCGGCATCGACCACCATCAGCCCGGTCTGCGCACTGTCCAGCGCCTGGCGCACGCGGGTGTTGCCGCGCGCCACAGCACGTTCGGTCTCGATGCGCGCACGCAGGCGCTGCTGCATGTCGACCAGGCGTCGGGCCAGCTGGCCGATCTCATCGTTGGCGTTGTAGACGCGCAGCGTGGTGTCCAGGCGGTCGTCGGCGATGTCGCTGGCGAAACGCAGGGTGTCCTGGATCGGCTGGCGCACCGCACGCAGCACCAGCACCAGGCTGGTGATCAGCACGCCGGCCACCAGCAGCAGGGTCAATGCGAACAGCACGCTCATCGTGCGCGCGCCGACCTGCTGGCGCGCCTGCGCCTTGGCCAGCGCTGCCACCTGCACCTGCTGGAAAGCGGCAAGCGCCGGCGCTACGCCCGCGGCGGTATCCAGCAGCGACTGCGCTTCCACATCCAGGCCGACGCGGGCAGCGGTATACCCCAGCAGGGCGCGTTGATAGCCCTCCATCCCGGTGCGCAGGGCGTCCTGCGCATCCGCGGGCAGGCCCGCCAGCGCGAGGTCGAACGGCAGCTTTTCCTCGCTGGCGCGGTCGGCGTGGGTGGAATCACCGTCGAGCAGCAGCAGGGCCTCCTGCCTTCGCATCTTCTGCAGGGACAGCGCCAGCGACGGCCGCTGCAGCGCATCCACCTGTGCCTGCAGGGTTTCGGCGGCCTGCTGCAGCTGTGCAGCGAGGCCGGCCTCACCGCGGCCCATCTCGTCGACCCGTTCAAACAGGGCGGCGACACCCTGCGAGAACGCGTCGGCCGATTCGGTCAGCACCTGCAGCGCCTTGCGCCGGCCGGCGTCCATCGGCATCGCGCGAAGCGCCTGCAGGTCAGCCTGCAGGGCCTTCTGTGCTGCCAGCAACTGGCTGCGGTCAGCATCATCGAAACTGCGTGCATACTGGGTCTGCAGGCGGCGCGCTTCGGCCACCCGCGTGGACAGGCTGGCAGCCAGATCGCTGCCGCGCTGGTAGCTGGCCTGGCTGCGCGCGGCCAGGGCGTTGGCATGGCCAGTCCAGGCGTAGACAGCGGCGATCGCCACCAGCCCCAGGCCACAGACCCACAGGGTCGCCTTGAGCTTGTTGGCCACGCTGAGCCGGTGTGGTTGCAGCCACAGCAGCAGGCCGGGGGACGCCGAGCGCAACGTGGCAAGACGCGTGCGCAGGGACCGGAGGTGGGGGACAACGGCCGACATGACAGACTCCAGGCGGAAAGACGCACCTGTATCGGCCGGATTCAGGGCAACTTTAGGCCTTTTTTCGTCTGCGTCCCCCGTCACTGGCGGACGCGGTCTTTGTACCGGGTGCAGGCGACGGGGGCATGACACGGCCGCCGTGCTTGACCTCAACCCCGGTTGGGGGAGCACAGTGGACCTCCCTTCCCCGCCCGGTGCCCCCATGACGACGCTCGATGTCCCCCGCTACCTGCAGCGCCTGCAGCTGGATGCGCCGCCACCACGGACCCTGGCCGGCCTGACCCTGCTACAGCAGCGCCACAACGCACTGCTGCCCTTCGAAACCCTCAGCTGCCTGCTGCGCGATGCGGTGCCGATCGACCTGGACAGCGTGCAGCGCAAGCTGCTTGACGAGCGCCGCGGTGGCTACTGCTTCGAGCTCAATGGTGGGTTGCTGGCGCTGCTGCAGGCCTTGGGCTTCGATGCCCAGCCATTGAGCGCGCGCGTACTGCTGGCCGCCCAGGACGGCGAACTGACCGCGCGTACCCATCTGCTGCTGCGCGTGCACGTGGACGGCGATAACTGGCTGGTGGATGCCGGTTTTGGCAGCCTGACCCCGACCGTACCGCTGCGCCTGCATGACCCGCAGCCGCAGGCCACCCCGCACGAACGCTATCTGTTGCAGCGGTTGGAAGACGGCGGTGATTTCATGCTGTCGGCCGAATCCAGCGACGGCTGGCGGGCGATGTACCGCTTCGATCTGCAGGCGCCGGCGCCGATCGACAACGTGGTGGGCAACTGGTACGTATGTACCCATCCCGATTCCAGTTTCCCCGGCCAATTGCGCGCGTCGCTGACCGGGCCGGACTGGCGCCGCACCATCGGCAGCGGCAACTACACCGAGTACCGCCCCGGACAGGCACCGGACAAGCGCCCGCTGCATGATGTGGGTGATGTGCGCGACGTGCTGGAGCAGCGCTTCGGCATCCAGCTTCCGGACGACCCGCGGCTGGATCCCGCGATCAACGACTGGCTGCAGCGCTCACGCGCCGCGACGCTGTAGAGTCGAGCTTGCTCGACTGATGCATCTACGGCGACGTCAAAATCAGTCGAGCAAGCTCGACTCTACAGATGCGCGCACCGCAGCGTTGACGTTACGGCGCTGTGCGCGACTGCAATGCGATACGGTTGCCTTCGCTGTCGCGGATCTCGGCTACACGCCAGTCACCCGCATCGGCCGGGCCGAAGCGCAGCTCGGCTCCGGCCTGCAGCGCACGGTCGAGGCTGGCATCCAGGTCATCGACGCCGATGTAGATGCGCGCGCCCTGCTCGGAAGGCAGATAGTCCGCGCCGTGCACCAGCGCAATGCTGGCACCGGCGGCCTCATCGGAGAACGGCAGATAGGCCATCCGGCAGTCGTGCAGCACGATGGGTTCGTCCACCGCAACCTGCAGCCATCGCTGGTAGAACGTGATGGCCCGGTCCAGGTCAGTCGCCGGGATTTCCACATGCAGGATCGGGTTCACTGACACTCCTTGCCACCTCCACTCAGATGATGCGCAGGGTAATCGCCTTCAGCACGGCACGGGTACGGTCGCGGGTGCCGAGCTTGTCCAGGATGGCGGACACGTAGTTCTTCACCGTGCCCTCGGCCAGGAACAGGCTGCGCGCGATCTCCTTGTTGCTGTAGCCCCCGGCCAGCAGGCGCAGGATTGCCACTTCACGTTCGCCGAAGGTATCGGTGGGCGGCGCTTCATCGTGGAAGCGGTAACGCGCGCGCACCGGATCGGTACTGACCGGCAGCAGCAGGGTCTCGCCAGCGGCAACGCGTTCGATGGCCTCGCGCAGGTCGGCCGGCGCGGCATCCTTGAGCAGGAAGCCCTGTGCGCCGGCCTCGCTGGCGCGCAGCAGCAGATCACTTTCATCGAAGGTGGTCAGCAGCAGCCACGGCGTGGCATCGCCGCGCGCCCGCAGCTGGCGCAGTGCCTCGATCCCATCCAGCCCTGGCATGCGGATGTCACTGAGCACCACGTCCACGCGCTGCGTATCCAGCGCATCCAGCAGGGCCTGGCCATCCTCGGCCTCCAGCACCACGTCCACCCCCAGGCCCTGCAGCAGCGCACGCAGGCCTGCACGCACCAATGCCTGGTCGTCGGCCAGCGCTACGCGGATTGCGGCCGGGCTCATGCCGGCAACCGCGCGGTCAGATGCATGCCGCCCTGCGCGGTTCGGGCCAACTCCAGCCGCCCCTGTACGGCCGCCAGGCGCTCGCGCATGCCGGCGATGCCATTGCCCTCGCGGATGCGTTCGGCGCGCTGGCCATCATCGCGGATATCGATACGCAACTGGGATTCCTCTTCACTGATCGTCAACCACACGGTGTCTGCATTGCCGTGCCGGGCGGCGTTGGTCAGGGCTTCCTGTACCAGCCGCAGCACGGTCTCGGCCATCAATGGGTCAGCCACGCGCACCCCGTCGCCGATCTGCAGCTGCAGCTTCGGTCGTGGGAAGGGTGCGGCCAGCGCATGCAGCGCGGTGGCCAGATCGAGGCCGCGATCATCGCGCATCGACTGCACCACCTGGCGGATGTCGGCCAGCAACTCGCCGGACAACTGTTCGGCCAGCACCAGCCCTTCGCGACCGGCCAGCGCAGGGTCAGCGGCCAGGGCGCGCAGGTTGAGCCGCATCGCGGTGAGCTTGTGCCCGGCCACATCGTGCAGCTCGCGCGCAAGGCGAAGGCGCTCGGCATCGCGTGCGCTGTCGGCCAGCAGCGCGCGGGTGGCCAGCAGGTCGGCGTTGACCCGGGCCAGGTCATCGCGGGCCAGCGCCGTGCTGCGGGCATAGTGCGCGGTCAGCGCGGCGAAGGCCTGGAAACCGCCATACAGCAGCACCACCAGCAGCGGCTGGCTGAAGCCGCTGTGGCGCAGCACGGCATACACCGCCAGGTTGGCCAGCAGCGCAACGCCCAGCACGAAGCGCGGCGGCCAGTGTTCGGCCAGCTGTGCAACCAGCACCACCAGCAGCACCGGGGCGGTACCGGTACGCGGCTGCAGCGCAACCAGCACAACCGCCAGCAGCGCCTGCAACACCGCAGCGGCGGCGCGCACGCGGGATGGCATCGACGCCCAGCCGTGCACCACGAACAGCAGCAGGAACACAGCAAGCAACAGCAGGCTCAGCCCGGCGCCACTGCGCTGCACTGCGAACGACAGGCCGACCACCAGCACGGTGATCAGGCCGGCAAGGCTGAGCGGACGCAACAGATGGCGGAACAGGCTGGGCATGGCCAGATGCTGACGGCCGCGCACGCCGGCGGCAATGGGTCCGGCGCAGAAAGTGACTTCTGGCACGTCGAATCGATGACCACTGGCCCTGAACCCGGTGCAGCGCCCCACGCAGACTGGCTCCACACCGCCACACACACTTCCGGAGCCACTGCCATGATCCGCACCGCCCTGCTCAGCACTGCCTTGACTGCCCTGGCCCTGGCCGGCAGTGCCCACGCCGCCGACCTGGCCGTGACCGTGCACGACGTCCGCGCGCAGACCGGCACCCTGCGCGTTGCGCTGGTCGGCAACGCCGCCGCCTGGGACGGCAAGGCCAAGCCCGTGCAGGCCCAGCAGGCGGCGCCCAGCGGCGACAGTGCCCACTTCACGTTCAAGGGCGTGCCGGCCGGCAGCTATGCCGTGCTGCTCACCCACGACGAGAACGACAACGGCAAGCTCGACACCAACCTGGTCGGGATGCCGGTGGAAGGCTACGGCTTCAGCAACAACCCGCAGGTGATGCGCAAGCCGACCTTCGACGAGGCGCGCGTCGACGTGCCGGCCGCCGGCACCGCCATCGACATCACCCTGCGCTGATTCCGCATCCATACCCGAGGCCACCATGGACCGTCGCCGCTTCCTTCGTACCCTGCTCAGCAGCAGTGCCTGCCTGGCCCTGGGCGCCACCGCGCTGCGCAGCGCTCCCGCCTTCGCCGGCGACCCGGCGCGGTTCGCGCAGGGCATGCAGGAACACCCGTGGCTGCTTGGCTGGCGCAGCGTCGGCAGCGAAAGCCTCGGCCCGGCCACCGTGCAGTTGCAGGGAAAGCTGCCGTCAGGCCTGGCCGGTACGCTGTACCGCAACGGCCCGGCGTGGACCGAGCGCGATGGCTTCCGCTATGACCACTGGTTCGACGGCGACGGCATGGTGCATGGCTGGCGCTTCAATGGTGATGGCAGCCTGACCCATCACGGGCGCATGGTCGCCACGCCGAAATTCACCCGTGAACAGAAGGCCGGCCGCTTCCAGTATCCGGCTGCCGGCACCAGCGTTCCCGGTGCGCTGGCAGTTCGAAACAACGACGATGCCAACGTGGCGAACACTTCGGTAACCATGATCAATGGCCGCCTGTTCGCGCTGTGCGAGTCCGGTTCGGCGTTCGAAGTAGATCCCGATTCGCTGCAGACACTGGGTCCGGTGACCTGGCGTCCGGACCTCGCTGCACTGCCGTTCTCGGCGCACCCGCTGCGCGACCGCGACGGCAGCCTCTGGAACTTCGGCTCGATCAGCCTGATGGGGGGCCATGGCCTGCTGGTCTGGCACATCGGTGCGAACGGCCAGCTGCGCAGCGCCAATGTGATCGAAACACCCGAGCATGGCTACCTGCATGCCTTCGCGATGACCGACCAGCACCTGGTGTTCGTGATGATGCCGTTCGATTTCACCGGCGCAGGCGGCAGCTTCTTCGAGCGCATGCAGTTCGCACCGCAGCGTCCCGTACGCATCGCGGTGGTCGCCAAGGATGCGCCGGACAAGGCGCAGTGGTTCGAAGCCCCGTTCGCGGCGATCTACCACTTCGGCGACGCGTTCACCCGCGATGGCGGCATCGTGCTGCGCGCAGTGCGCCACGATGACATCAATGAGGCGCGCTCGCCGATGAAGGAAGCGATGGCCGGTGATGGCGCACACGCTGCCAACAGTGGCGCCAGCCTGGTCGAGCTGCATCTGGACCTGCGTCGTGGCCAGGCCCGCTGGCAGATGTTGGGCATCAGCGCAGTGGAGTTCCCGTTGTTCGACCCGCGCTCGGCGAACACACGTGGCGCACGGCTGTATGCGCCGACCATCGACGGCACGGCCAATGCGCCGTACTTCAACGCCGTGGCCGCGTTCGACATCGAGCACGGGCGCCGCCAGCTGTGGAACTATGGCCCGGACATCATGGCCGAAGAGCATGTGTTCGTACCGCGCCCGGGCAGCCGCAACGCCGATGATGGCTGGCTGATCGGCACCCTGCTTGACCCGGTGAACAAGCGCAGCGGCCTGGCGGTGCTCGATGCCCGCCACCTGGACGACGGTCCGCTGGCACAGGCCTGGCTGCCCTATGCGGTACCACTGGGCTTCCACGGCACCTTCGCCGCGCGCGGCTGATTCCACGCCACGCGGACACCGTTATTGGCATGCTGGGTCTCCCCTGCCCCGTGGAGTCCCGCATGTCCCTGGCCGACCACCGAAGTACGCTGGCACCGCACGGTTTCCTGCGCGTGGCGATCAACCTGGGCAACCCGGTGCTGGCACAGGGCGATGCGCGCTCACCGCGCGGCCCCTCACTGGAACTGGCTACCGCATTGGCGCAACGGATGGGGGTGCAGGCTCGCTTCACCTGCCACGATGCCGCAGCCTCGGTGGTCGAGGCAGCAGGCGAAGACGGCTGGGATCTGGCCTTCCTGGCCATCGATCCGGCACGTGCCGACCGCATTGCCTTCAGTGCCCCGTACCTGGAGATCGAAGGTACCTATCTGGTTCGCGCGGACAGCCCTTTGCAGCAGGTAGCCGACCTGGATCGCGAGGGGCTGCGCATCGCGGTGGGGCGTGGCGCGGCCTATGACCTGTTCCTCAGTCGCGAACTGCGCCATGCCACGATCGAGCGGGCAGAGACCTCGGCGGCGGCCATCACGTTGTTCGATCAGCAGCGCCTGGATGCCGCCGCCGGTGTACGCCAGCCGCTGGAAGCATGGGCGCAGGTGCATCCCGGCCACCGTGTGCTGGCCGGCCGTTTCACCGCGATCCAGCAGGCAGTGGCGGCGCCGGCCTCACGCCCGGCCGATGCATTGCGGGCGTTGTTCGAGGAAGTGGAGGCGATCAAGGCCGGCCCGTTACTTGAGGAAGCGTTCGCGCGTGCCGGGCAGGCGGTCACGCTGGTGCGATGACTGTAGAGTCGAGCACCAGCAGTCGAGCATGGCTCGACGCTACAGATCCAGATGCAATGGTCGAGCATGGCTCGGCGCTATAGATGTGCGTCTGCCATGTGCCGCACATGCTCGGCGGCCTGCGCGTGCAGCCAGTCGCGGAACGCAAGGAAACCGCGATGGCTGGCCGAGCGCTGCGGGTACACCAGCCAATGCGGCCAGTCGGTCTTCAGGCGCTGGCTGGACAGTGCAACCAGCTGGCCCGAATCCAGCAGCAGCCGCGCCCGCGTCACCCGCCCGAGCGCTACGCCCACGCCATCCAGAGCGGCGCGATGGTGCGCTTCCGAATCATCCAGCACCGCCACGAAACGCGACGGCGGGCTCTGCCCGCTCAACGCGAACCAGGCGCCCCACGCGCCGTCCGGATCGCCGAGCAGCGGCCACCGGGTCAACGGCACACGGTCAATGCCGCCCATGCGTTCGATCAGCGCCGGGCTCGCCATCGGCACCAGCCACTCGTCGAACAGCGGTTCCACCACCAGGCCCGGCCATTGCCCGCTGCCCAGACGCAGCGCGGCGTCGAACTGGCGCTGCCGCTCGAAATCAATCAGGCGTTCACTCGACTGCAGGTTGATCTCGATCTGTGGATGCTCGGCCACGAAGTGACCCAGGCGCGGCACCAGCCAGGCCGACGCCATCGACGGCACCGCGCTGATCGTCAGCACGTGCTCGGCACGTGCGGCATAGGGCTGGAAGGCTTCGTTGATCGCATCCAGATGCGGTCCGACCTGGTCGAGCAGGCGCTGCCCCTCAAGGGTGAGGGTGACACCACGCGGCTGGCGGATCAGCAGCGGCTGCCCGAGCCGTTCTTCCAGCTGCCGCATCTGATGGCTGAGCGCACTGACGGTCAGGTTCATCGACGCCGCCGCGCGCGACAGGTTGCCGAGCCGAGCAGCAGCCACGAAGCCCTGCAGGGCATGGAGCGGAGGGCGGGACATCAGGCTTGAATTCCTCTCAAGGCATGCTTGCGGAAATGTCGCTTTTTGCCCGTCCATGCTGCCCGTATCGTGCAATCCACTCAAGTGGAGGCACGCTCATGAACATCTTCAGCGGCTTGTTGTTCCTGCACGGCCACGTGGCCAGCGCCGAGCTGGCACGCCAGCTGGCCAGCCCGTCGCCGACGCCCAGCACCGCCCCCGGTAGTGCCGGCCGCTGGCCGGCAACCTCGCCGACCGGGAAACCTGCAGCTGCCAGCCAGCGGCCGGCACACCCCTAACGCTGCAGCGCTTCCTGCACCGCGGCAGACACGTCGGTGTTGTCGATGTAACTGCCGTCGTTCCAGCGCACATGCTGGCGGTAGCCGGCATCGACGCCCCGCACGCGCTGGCCCAGCAGTTCCGCGCCCGCCCCCTTGGCCCACAACGGCACCAGTGCATTGGAATGGTTGCCGGTGGGACGGAAGCTGATCCCGGGCATGCGTCCACGGCCGTTGTTGCGCACCGGCTCGAAGGCGACGTTCTGTGCATCCGGGCCCATCGGCATGCTGTTGTCGTGGTCGGTCGTGACGATCAGCAGGTTGCGCTCCCAGCCACCGTTGCGTTCGATCCACTCGATCACTGCTGTCACCGCGTCGTTGAACTCCACGGTTTCCTCGATCAGCCGGCCGTACTGCGGCTGGTCGCTGCACTGGCCGTAGTGCCATTCAGTGCCGCAGGCACTGGTATGGGCGGCCCAGTCGGTGGCGCCACCTTCCACCATCAGGAACAGGCCGTTGGACGAACGCTGCTGCAGGAACTGCAGTGCGCCACGCGTCATGGTCGCCAGATCGGGCACGCTGTCGATCTTCCTCACTCCCGAAGGCGTGGCTGCATCCTTGCCCAGCACCTGCAGCTGGCGCGCCTGCTGCAGCGTGTTGGCCACGCGCGGCACGCCGATCAGCGGCCGGTCGGCCGGCAACCGTCCCTGCGCCAGCGCGGCGAACGCTTCCTTGCTGCGGATCAGGCGCCACGGCCCCGACGGATTGCCGCCGATGGTGCTGCCCGCTTCCAGCTGCTGCCAATCCTGCTGCGACACCCATTCCCACGGGTTCGCGCAGCCCTCGGCCTTGGCCGTGCCGGCACTCTCGTCACAGGCGCGACCATCAACGCTGTAGCCCGGGCCTCCGGTGCCCATCACCAGATCCATATGCCCCTGCGCCAGCATCTGATGGGCGATGGCGTGATAGTTGTTGCGCGATTCGTTCTGCGCCGCGAACGCGGCCGGCGTGGCATGCGCGAACGGTACCGAAGTCACCACGCCGGTGGCCATGCCCAGGCGCTTGGCGCGCAGCGTATTGAACTCGACCGGATTGCCATCGTTGTTGAAGTTGATGGCGTTGTTGTAGGTCTTGATGCCCGAGGACAACGCGGTGCCCGCCGCCGCACTGTCGGTAGCCACCGCAGCCAGGTACTGGTAGCCCGCAAACGGCAGGTCCTGCGCAGGAACCGGTGTGTCATCCCAGGCCTTGCCCGCGTCGTAGCCCAGGGTCTGCGCGTTGTCGCGGGTCGGCTGGCTGCTGGCGTTCAACGGGAAGGTGGTTACCGCCAGGCGCTGCGGAAAATCCGCATACGGCGCCCGTTCGCGGCTGCCGTATTGCCAGTAGGCGGCGGCGTCCCAGGTGCCCCAACCGGCGCCGTCGTTGATCATCACGATCACGTTGTGCGGGCGCGCTGGGCCGGAAGCAACAGCCTCGGCGCGCAGATTGGGCTGGCAGCCGCCAAGTGCGGCCAGCGCGAGCAGCAACGAAGAATGAAGCCAGCGGCGTGGAATGCGTGCAGTCATCGGGTGTCCCGTCGGGCCATCGGCAGCCCACAATGTCGATACGTTATATCGTTGCAATATTGCAGCTTCGTGCAGCCGCTGCACACTATCCTGCAGGCCCCCACTGCCATCCTCGTTTCCATGCCGTCTCCTGCTCCCGCGCGTGCACCGCTGTCCTCCATCACCCTCGATGCGGCAACGTTCGCGGTGATTCACCAGCACAACGCGGACATCGCCAGGCAACCGGCCTCGCTGACCAAGCTGATGACCGCCTATGCCGCGTACGAATGCGTCGAAGAGAACGGAGGCGCGTGGGACGAAGCGGTCACCATCGCCGCCGGGGATGTGCACGCGGTAGCCGATGATGAAACGCGCATGGGCCTGGTGCCCGGTGAAACAGTCACCCTCGCGCGCCTGCTGGAAGGACTGATGATCGTCTCCGGCAATGACGCGGCGCTGGCCATCGCGCGCCATCTGGACGGATCACAGCCTGCGTTCCTGGAGCGCATGAACCGGCACGCGCGCCAGCTCGGCCTGCGCAGCAGCTGGTTCGCCAGCGTGTCCGGCATCACCACCCCGCACCATGCGTCCAGCGCGCGCGACATGGCGGTGCTGGCCGCCTGCCTGTTGAACGATCATCCGCAGATCCTGGCGATCACCGCGCAGCGCGTGTTCGCGCACGGCAGCTTCAGCCGCAGCAACCAGAACGCCCTGCTTGGCGATCACGGCGTGGATGGCTTGAAGACCGGCTACACCCAGGCCGCAGGCTTCTGCCTGGCCGCCACCGCCTGCCGGGCAGTGCCCGGGCGGGATCAGCCGGTGCGCCTGATCACCGTGGTGCTGGGTTCTGAAAGCCGCGACGCACGCGATGCCCTTGTGCGCGAGCGGCTGGCCGCCGGGTTCGCGGCGCTGGCCGACAGCACCGCCGACGCCTGAGCGGATCAGCGCCGCTTGACCGTTGCCACGATCAGCCGCTGCAGCTCGGCTTCGGCTGCGGCATTGTCCAGCGCGCCTGCTGCCACGGCTTCGGACAGGGCTTCGGCCGCACCGAGAATCGCCCAGCGCCCGGCCAATGGCACCGTGCCGTCGGCAGCAAACGGGCCCAGCCAGGTATCGCAGTTGTCGATGAAATCCTGCTGGTAGCGCCGCCGCACCTCGTGCAGTTCCGGCGCGCCCACCAGCGCGGCGAGGATGCCCTGCACTTCACTGCCCTGGCTGAGGATGCAGTCGATGTAGCCGGAGGCGATGGCCGCCGCACGATCGGCCAACTGCGCCCGGGCACGGCCGATGCGCTCGTTGAACACCACCGTCTGGCGGCCGTCGTAGTCATCGTAGAGCGCGGCCAGCAGGCCGTTGCGGGTCACGAAGTGATCGTAGGCCACCGGCTTGGTCACGCCCGCGGCCTCGGCCAGCCGGCCCAGGGTCAACGCGTCGGTGCCTTCTTCGCCAACCAGCGCCCAGGCCACGTCCAGCAACTGGCGGGCGCGTTGCTCGCGGGTCAATCGGCGGCGCGTGGGAGCGGCGTTGGCAGGCATCGGCGGAACACGGCGATCAGTGCATCGGAGTTCCAATTTTACGGCCGATCGCCAGCGCGGTCTGCAGATGCGTTTCGGCCGCACCGGTATCGGCATCCAGCAGCAGGTCTGACGTCAGCACGTGCGCGCCGCAGTAGTCGAAGATGCCCATGTCGATCTGCGTCTTCATCGCCGCGCCGTAACCGCGCCGTTCGATCATGTCCGCGCCGGCCCCACCGATGCCGACCAGGTGCACGCGCAACCGCTGCAGCTTCTTCTGCACCTTGCCGTCTGCACCGTCCTGGTAGGCCCAGCCCTGGGTGAACACGCGATCGATCCAGCCCTTCAGCAGCGCGGGGAACGACCACCAGTACAGCGGGTAGACCAGTACCAGCGTGTCGGCAGCATCCAGCCGCGCCTGCTCGGCGGCGACGTCGGCTGGAGGTGCGCCGGTGCCACGGAACAGCGCCTGGTCGTGCGTGTTGAAGCGCGGATCGAAGCCTTCGGCCATCAGATCGGCATGGGTCACGGTATTGGCGGTATCCGTTGCGGTGATGGCTTCGCCGATGCGCCTGGCGATGGCATGGGTCAACGCGGCGGATTCAGGATGGGCGGTAACGATGAGGGTGTGCATGGGGGATGTCCGGAATTCACTACCTACCAATAGTAGGTAATGGCACCCGGGACACCAGCGCCATGCGTGGGACGCTGTTTCCGCATCCGCCGTATAGTGCGGCGGTTCCCGCTGAGATACCCGACGATGCACCGATACCTGCTCGCCCTTCTGCTGGCCCTGCCGATGGCAATGGCCGTTGCGCCAGCGCTGGCCGGTGAGCTCAGTCCGGAAGACTCGGCCGCATTGCGCCAGGACGTGCAGGCGATGATGGGCGCATTCGCCCGCGGCGATGCCGAGTTGATCATCGCCCGAACCCATCCCAGCCTGAAGCGCCTGGCCGGGGGCGATGAGGCCTATGCGCGTATGACTCGCGACACCCTGAAAGAGCTGCGCAAGGCCGGGGTCACCATCATCAGCGACGAGGCCGGCGTGCCGGGCCACACCTATGCAGCCGGTGATGAGGAAGTCTGCTTCGTGCCACGCCACTCGCTGCTGCGCGTGCGCGAGGCGCCGATGCGCAGCACCTCGTTCATGCTCGCCGTGCGCCGCGTCGGCACAGCCCAATGGAGTTTCATTGACGGTGCTGCGTTGCTGGACAATCCCGCGCTGCTTCGGCAACTGCTGCCAGCGTTGGAGCCTGGGGTGACGCTGCCCAAGGGTGGGATGGAAGCGCTGTAATCGCAGGCGCATCCATCCACGCATGGCGTGGATCTACTATCCCTGCTGGTCTGGGACTGCACCGGGATTTCGCTCAACGGAACAGCGCGTTCAACGCGGCCCCGGAAGCCGCCTGCTGCAGGCCGTCGAAGCGTCCGTCCTGCACGATCGGCTGTGTCGCCTGCATCAGTCCGCCCCATGCAGCACGGGCCAATGCGCCGCCCAGGCTGACCCGGCGCACGCCGAGTGCGGCGATGTCCTGCAGGCTCAGCGGTGTCGGTCCACCGACCAGCAGGTTCACCGGCTTCGATCCCGCAGCGGCGACCACCGCGCTGATCTGCTCGCGTGTGTTGATGCCCGGTGCATACAGCACATCGGCACCGGCCTCGGCATAGGCGCGCAGGCGCTGCAGGGTGTCCTGCAGATCCGGCACGCCGACGAAGAAGTTCTCGGCACGGCCGACCAGCAGCACGTCGCCACCCGCGCGGTCGATGGCTGCACGGGCAGCGCGCAGGCGCTCGACCGCCTGATCGATCGAACGCAGCGGTGCATCGGCGACGCCGCTGGCATCCTCGATCGACAATGCTGCGATGCCGGTGTCGATCGCCGCCGCCACCGCCTCCTGCACCGCCTGCGGCGTATCACCGAAGCCATCGCCGAAATCGGCGTTCAACGGCAGCGGCGTCGCTGCCGCCATCAGGCGCAGATGGTCCAGCGTGGCCTGCAGCGAAACCGCTCCGTCCGGCCGCCCTTCACTCCAGGCGCAGCCGGCACTGGTCGTGGCCAGTGCCTGGAAGCCCTGCCGCTGCAGGTAGCGGGCACTGCCCACGTCCCACGGATTGGGCAGTACGAAGCACCCAGCTGCATGCAGCTGGCGGAAGGCCACGCGCTTGCGTTGGGTATCGGCATCGGGCGAGGTCATGGCGAGCTCCGGGGCGAAAGACCTGCACCCTAGCCCGCCCCGCAGCCGCGCTCAATGACGACCAGGTCGAACCTGCATGAGGTGATGCCGCCTGCTTATTGGACGCTGTGGATGCAGGTGCCCGAGCGTGCTTGCCTGCCCACACGATGCCGCCACGGAGCCCTCCATGCACCCGGACCCGCAGACCCTCGTCGACGCCGGCGACGATGACGCCCACTGGGCCGACCTGCTCTCACCCACGCGCCGACGCCTGATCGCATCGGCCGGTCTGGCCGCCGGCGGCCTGGCCAGTGTGTCGACCGCCGCCGCAGCCCCGCGCGGCGAAAGCACGGTGAACACCACCGAACCCGGGCGCCCCGGCTTCCGTGCCATCGTCCCGCCGCCGGTGAAGGGCAGCAGCCCCTGGGGCCAGGTCACCGCCAGCGAACCGACCCCGCGCCCAGCCAGCGTGCGTCCCGGGGAGGCCACCCTGCCCGCGACCCCACGTGCCTACACCGACATCAAGAGCTATCACGCGCATATCTACTTCGACGAGGACAGCTTCGAGAAAGCTGCGCTGCTGCGGCGCTGGGCGGCCGAGCGCTTCCCGGTGGAGCTGGGCAACTGGAACCTGGAACCACGCGGACCGCACGTCACCCCGTCGTTCTATTTCGGCTTCACCAACGACCTGCTGCCGGTGCTGGTGCCTTGGCTGCAGCTCAACAGCCTGGGCCTGACCATCCTGATCCACCCCAATACCGGTGATGGCCGCGCCGACCATCTGTATTACGCGTTGTGGGTGAACCGCGCGTAGCCGGTGAACGCCTACAACTGGCCGGCACCGAAGCCGGGGGAACGGGAGCCCTTGGAGGAGGTGTTCCCGAACGTGGTGCCGACGGTGCCGCTGGAGACGTGAGCGGGTGCGTGGCGGGGGCGGTGGGTGGCGTGCAGCGCACCATGGGCTGCCCCTCGGTGGGTGCGTAGCCTGCTGCGCACCGAACTTCCTTCATCCACGCATGGCGTGGATCTACCGCATCACAGCCCGTTGCGGCATCGGTCATCGCGCGGCCTGCCGCCATCGTCGGCCTACGTGCACGCATCCCCCAGCTGCACGGCGTTCAGCGCGCCTTGATCCAGCGCCCGCCATACGGCCGCAAGCCCTCCGGGGAATTTCAAACAATCGATTGAAACGCTGCAAACTTCGCCGAACTGGACAGCATCCGCCGGTTCCGCCAGACTGCCGCCCTTTCCCGTCTTCCGGATCCCATGGCGAAGCTGCTGGTCCTGCACGGCCCCAACCTCAACCTGCTCGGCACCCGCGAGCCGGAGGTCTACGGCCACACCACGCTGGCCGACATCGACCAGGCGCTGGCCGCCCAGGCCTCGGCTGCCGGGCACGCGGTGGAGAGCCTGCAGTCCAATGCCGAGCACGTGCTGGTGGACCGCGTGCAGGCCGCACGCGACGACGGAACCGCTTTCATCCTGATCAACCCCGCCGCCTTCACCCACACCTCGGTCGCCCTGCGCGATGCGCTGGCGGCGGTGGCGGTGCCGTTCATCGAGATCCACCTGTCCAACCCGCATACCCGCGAACCGTTCCGCCAGCACAGCTACTTCAGTGACAAGGCCGTGGGCGTGGTCTGCGGTTTCGGCGCCGACAGCTACCGCTACGCGATGGACGCGGCGCTGCTGCGCGTGCAGGCGGCCCACGCGTGAAGATGCTCCCAAGAGTGCTTGCCTGCATCGTGCTGTGGGCCGGCGTGTGCGGCGCCAGCATCGCCGCCGAGCGCGCGGCCGCCGGCATTGATTGCGCGCAGCCGACCGGCGGCTACGAGCGCGACATGTGCGATTCCGATCGCCTGGATGACGCCGACAGCGCATTGAACGCCGTTTACGTCCAGGCGCGCGGCGAACTGAAGGCGCAGGCCGCCGATGGCAGCTGCAGCCGCTGCGCAGCGGCCGAACAGCAGCTGGTGAAGGCCCAGCGCATCTGGATAACCCTGCGCGATGCAGACTGCGAGGCAGTCTACGCCTTCAATGCAGACGGCACCTCGCGCAACCCTGCGAAGATGCAGTGCCTGATCACCCAGACGCGCGACCGTACGCGGCAGCTGCGCGAGTTCTACGAACTGCTTTGACCCGAGCGCGATGCGCTTCCCACCACACTGACATCAAGAGCAAAGAGGCCACCATGGATCTCCGCAAAATCAAGAAGCTGATCGACCTGCTGGAAGAGTCGAACCTGGCTGAAATCGAAATCAAGGAAGGCGAAGAGTCGGTGCGCCTGTCGCGCGCCCCGGTGGCCGGCTATGCCGCCCCGGTCGCCGCCCCGGTGTACGCCGCTCCGGCCGCTCCGGCGCCGCAGGCGATGCCGATGCAGTCGCCGACCGAAGCCTCCACCGGTGGCACCGCCAAGCCGGGCCCGGCGCTGCCGGAAGGCCACGTGCTGCGCTCGCCGATGGTCGGCACCTTCTACGCGTCGTCCGCCCCGGACAAGCCGGCGTTCGTCAGCGTTGGCCAGCAGGTCAAGGAAGGCGAGACCCTGGCCATCATCGAAGCGATGAAGATGTTCAACCCGATCGAAGCCGACAAGTCCGGCACCATCGTCGCCATCCTCGGCGAGAACGGCCAGCCGGTCGAATTCGACCAGCCGCTGTTCGTGATCGGCTGAGGGGCACGCCATGCTCGACAAAGTCGTCATCGCCAACCGAGGGGAAATCGCGCTGCGCATCCTGCGCGCGTGCCACACCCTCGGCATCCGCACGGTGGCCGTGCATTCCACGGTCGACCGCAACCTCAAGCACGTGGCCATGGCCGACGAGTCGGTCTGCATCGGTCCGGCGCCGTCGCCGCAGAGCTACCTCAACATCCCGGCACTGATCGCCGCGGCGGAAGTCACCGACGCCCAGGCCATCCACCCGGGCTACGGCTTCCTGTCGGAGAACGCCGACTTCGCCGAGCGCGTGGAAGAGTCCGGTTTCATCTTCATCGGCCCCAAGGCCGACACCATCCGCATGATGGGTGACAAGGTCGAAGCCATCCGCGCGATGAAGTCCGCCGGCGTGCCGTGCGTGCCCGGCTCGGGCGGCCCGCTGGGCGAAGACATCGTCGCCAACACCAAGATCGCCCGTGAGATCGGCTACCCGGTCATCATCAAGGCGGCCGGTGGTGGCGGTGGCCGCGGCATGCGCGTGGTGCACGCCGAAGCCTCGCTGAAGACCTCGATCGAAACCACCAAGAGCGAGGCCAAGGCCGCGTTCGGCAATGGCGAGGTCTACATGGAGAAGTTCCTGGAGAACCCGCGCCACGTGGAAATCCAGGTACTGGCCGACGGCCAGGGCAACGCCATCCACCTGGGCGAGCGTGACTGCTCGATGCAGCGCCGCCACCAGAAGGTGGTGGAAGAAGCGCCGGCACCGGGCATCACTGCCGAGCAGCGCGAGCAGATCGGCAAGGTCTGCACCGAAGCCTGCGTACGCATCGGCTACCGTGGTGCCGGCACGTTCGAGTTCCTGTACGAGGACGGCCGCTTCTACTTCATCGAAATGAACACCCGCATCCAGGTGGAACATCCGGTTACCGAAATGGTCACCGGCATCGACCTGGTGGCTGAGCAGCTGAAGATCGCCGCCGGCCAGAAGCTGTCGATCAAGCAGAGCGACGTGGTGCTGACCGGCCATGCCATCGAATGCCGCATCAACGCCGAAGATGCGGAGACCTTCGTGCCGAGCCCGGGCACCATCACCGGCTTCCATCCGCCGGGCGGCCCCGGCGTCCGCGTGGACACCCACATCTACAGTGGCTACCGCGTGCCGTCGAACTACGACTCGATGATCGGCAAGCTGATCGTGCACGGCCCGGACCGCGAAACCGCCATTGCCCGCATGCGCGTGGCACTGAGCGAAATGGTGGTCGATGGCATCAAGACCAACGTCGCCCTGCAGCAGCGGATCATGCGCGACAAGGGCTTCCAGGCCGGTGGCCAGAACATCCACTACCTGGAAAAGCGCCTGGCCGAACGCAAGAACAAGCCGATCGCGCTGACCTGATCGGCGCCACGTGCTGGACATGAAAAGGGCGGGGATATCCCCGCCCTTTTCTGTTGCTGCAGCGCCGAGCCCATGCTCGGCTTGCCGGAAAGCTCAGCCGAGCGTGGGCTCGGCGCTACAGCAGGCGCATCAGCGCTTGTCGGCAGCTTCGGCCGGAATCTGCGAGTTCGCCAGCGGACGCACGCCATTGGGCGACGTCGGGTCGACGATCACCATGGTCTCGGTCGAACCATCCGGCCACACCACCTGGAAGGTGCTGCCCGCCGGCAGCGACGCGAACGGCATGCCGCTCTGCGCGCGATAGACCGCGGCCACCTGGCTGGCACCGGCACGGCGCACGTCTTCCTGCGCCTTCACCGTGGTCAGTTCCACCTTCGACAGATGCCGGTAGCGATCTTCATAGGTATCGATCATCAACAGGCCAACCGCGCCGGCCGAGTAGGCCACGAACAGGGCCACCCAGAACCAGAACTTGGCCCCGTGCAGGAATCGGCGGTAGTTCATTGCTCGTTCCTCTTTCCAACCAATCGCTTGATCCATTCCTTCATCTTCCCAGCGCCCTGCCGCGATACCGCAGCGTCATACACGAAATCCCGGAAATCCTGCGTACCATCCTGCGAACAGATCCCTCCGTTCGCACAAAAACTGTTGACCAGCACACTGTCTGCCACACACGGTAGACCGAGTTCGCAGGCCGCAAGCCGCCATGCGAGTTCACTGAGCTGCTCGCCCGCCACCAGGCCGTTGAGCGCGCGGTCACCCGAGGCGCGCACGCCCATGCCCGGTGCGATCGCCATGAAGGCCTCCGGGTCGCGCGAGGTGCGCACCCGTTCAACCAGGTCACGGCGGTACTCGGGGCTGTCCTGCAGCGGTTCGCCCTCGGCGAACAACGCAGCCTCAGCAGCCAGATTGCCTTGTGCGGCCGCCTTGCGACGTTCGGACAGCACCAAGGCCGTGCCCAGCTTGTCGCCCGGCACGAAACCACCACAACGCTGCGCGACGCGTTCGCGCGCCTGCACCATCGCCGGTGCGGCGGTCAGGCCCAGCCCGGCCAGCACGTTGTTGTCCAAGCGGTAGCCACCCGGATCGACCGCGTACTGCGCGCAGTAGTCATAGACACGGCTGAGCATCCAGCGCGCCTCGTGGTTGCCTTCGTCCGCCTGGGCACGCAACCGCTGAGCATAGGCATACAGGTCGGTGGCGTCTTCGATATCGGCGCGGAGATCCAGGGGCAGCCCGGACGGCAATGCGTTGCCACGCTCGAAGGGTGCCAGGCGGCGCGCGAGCGCCTCCGGCATCACCGGCAGCGGCGCCGCACTGTCAACGGCCGCGACCGCACCTGCCAGATCCGCCGACGCTACCGAAGACGTCGCAGCATGGCCGCTGGCCCGATAACCGGCCACGCCCAGCACGGCCACGGCCGGCAGTACGAGCAACCAGGTTTTCAGGGTCGGAGCGAAGGCCATCGGCGGCGGTAGGCGATGCGGCGCATAGGAAAGCACGAAGTTTAGCAAGGCCCGACGGGCCTGTCTGAACGGGCTTCGATCATCTCGGAGCGGCATCTCAGGCAATACGGAGACGCCCCGATGGTCTAGCATGGCCCCCTTTCCTGCGATTGCCCCCAACCACCATGCCGTTCCTGGAACTGACCCTGCGCTGCACCGAAGCCACCCAGCCCCGCTATGAAAATGCGCTGGAGGACGTTGGTGCACTGGCCGTGACCCTGCTCGATGCCGAGGCCGATACCAGCAACGAACAGGCCATTCTCGAACCGGGCGTGGGCGAGACCCCGCTGTGGGACACGCTGGTGCTGAGCGCGCTGTTCCCCACCGACAGCAACGCGCTGTTGCTGCTGGCCGCACTGGAATCCTTCGATCCGGAGCTGGACTGGAGCAGCGGCAGCTTCCGCGCGGTCGAAGATGAAGACTGGGAACGTGCCTGGCTCGACCAGTTCCAGCCGATGGACTTCGGCAGCCGTACCTGGATCGTGCCGTGGAACCATGAACTGCCGGAGGCCGCACAGGCCCCCGATGCCGCCGTGGTGCGATTGGACCCGGGCCTGGCGTTCGGTTCGGGCACCCACCCGACCACCGCACTGTGCCTGCGCTGGCTGGACCAGTTGACGGTCGATGGCCTGCTGCAGGGCCAGCGCGTGCTCGACTTCGGTTGCGGCTCGGGCATCCTCGCACTGGCCGCGCTGAAGCTGGGCGCCGCCGAAGCCATCGGCGTGGACAACGATCCGCAGGCCCTGGTCGCCACCGCCGACAATGCCGAGCGCAACGGCGAGCAGGCCCGCATGCACGTGTACCTGCCGCAGGACGAACCGGTCGCGACCTATCCGATCGTGGTCGCCAACATCCTCGCCTCGGCGCTGGATGCGCTGGCCGAACTGCTGGCTGCGCGCGTTGCTGCCGGTGGCCGCATCGCCCTGTCCGGCATCCTGCATGGCCAGGAAGGCGAACTGCTGAAGCGCTATGCAGCATGGTTCGACGATCTGCAGGCCACCCAGGATGGCGACTGGATGCGCATCACCGGCGTGCGCCGCGCCTGATCGTGGTTGAATGACCGCTGGATCCGAGCCCGCGCCCTGAGCATGTCCGAGCCGAACCCACCGCGCCGTCCCCTGGCCACCTTCCTGCGCACGACGCCGGAGGGTGAGCCTGCGCCTGCGACCGATGCGCGTGCGACCGATGCGCGCATGCAGGACGAAGCCGGGCACGCAACGCCCGTGGAGCAGATGCAGGCCGAGCCCATCGACCTGGCACGCCCACCGGCGACAGAGATGCGACACGACGATGACGTTGTCATCGTTGATGAAGCAGCGGCCATCGAACCGGCGCCGGTCGCGGTGCAGGCAACGGCGGTCGCCAGTGATGCCCCCAGCTTCCTCGGCAGCGCGCGCACGCGCACGCTGCCAGCACCCCGCTGGCACTGGCTGCTGGTCGCCGGGCTGGCATTGCTGCTGGTACTGCAGAGCGTGCTGGCCGACCGCGCGCGGCTGGCCGCCGACGCCGGCAACCGCGCATGGCTGGGCACGCTGTGCGGCGTGCTGCGCTGCAGCCTGCCTGCCTGGCACGAGCCCACTGCGTTCACCATGACCAGCCGCGAGATCCGCCCCCTGCCGGGCCAGGCCGGTGTGCTGCAGGTGCAGGCCAGCATCCGCAATGATGCGCGCTGGGCACAGGCGTGGCCGGACCTGCGGTTGTCATTGTCCGATGCCGATGGCCGGGTGATCGGCAGCGGCGTGTTCACGCCCGCGCAGTACCTGGGCGAGAACCCCGGTGCAGCCCTGCTGGAACCGGGCCAGAGCGCGCGCGTCGCCTTCCGGTTGCAGGAGCCCGCTGCGTCCACCGTCGCATTCACCTTCGACTTCCTCTGACCGGGGAGAGGCGACCAGCCGTGGCAGGCCGGGCACGCTCGCGCTAGACTGGCCGCCACCACCTCGTCCGGCCGCGCGCTCCGCGCGCACGGGCCAACCGAATCGGGAACCCCCTTGAACGCTGTCCTTTCTCGTCCTGACAACAGTCGTGGCGCTCCCCGGCCACCGCTGCGTGAACACGTCGCCCAGTCCGTGCGCCGCTACCTGCGTGACCTTGATGGCTGCGATGCGGACGATGTCTACGAGATCGTGCTGCGCGAGATGGAGATTCCGCTGTTCGTGGAAGTGCTCAACCACTGCGAAGGCAACCAGAGCCGCGCCGCCGCGATGCTGGGCATCCACCGTGCCAC